>JBEDCT010000049.1:0-7112 GCA_041176665.1 Bacteroidota bacterium
GCATCACCAACACACAATAAACGCTGGTCATTCGTCTCAAACATGGCAAAAATTCCTGCTTGATGCTGTGTGAAATGATGGGTTTCTCGTTTCTGAAGGACATCTACGATATGTATTTGTCCAGATGCAAGTCCAATAGCGAGCTTCTCACCCTTAAAAAACAATTGAATTGAAAAAGGAACGGCTTCACATCGAATGGCAAATGCATCTTGTTCTCCGGTAGATTTATTCCATCGGGTTACGAAACGATCAGCAGCGGCCGAGTAGACAAATGCCTCATCAAAATCGATGTCATAAATTGGACCACTATGTCCGCTAAAAAGGTGTATCGGACGTAGTTCCGAAGTTGAATCAATTATCGTCTTCGTCGACTTCATCCTCCTCATCGTTGACTTGTTTCAAGCGATCTGCATAAGATTTTGGAAGGAAATCGAAAAAGGTATCACCGCGTAATCCTAAACGAAGGCATTCCAACGGAATCATGTCGTTTGGAGCAATGTTTCCTAGATTCACTTCGGCTCCAAATAGTTTAATGAACCAAACTTGTTGGTTTTTCTGTGGTGCTTCCCAAAGAATGTCTTCTGGTTTAACGCTTGCAATAATTCGATTAATCAGCACGCTGTGTGCCGTTCCATTTGGACGAAATACGCCTACATTTCCAGCTTCACGTCCTTCAGCGATCACTTTCCAACTTCCCGCATCTAATTCACCTTTCATGAGGCGAACCCATTTTGCCGGAGAGATTAAAATTCCAGAGTCTTTCGATCCTACTTCAGACATCACGGTCATCTTTTTGGATAGTTCATGAATGATTTTACATTTCTCATCATGAGGAATAACAATGGATCCATCAGAAACCTCAACAAGGTCTAATTTGTATTTATCAATGACTTTTTGGTAATCGTTAAATTTTCCACGCGCATAAAACGCTTCGAAAAGGGTCCCGCCGAAATAAGGACGAATACCCGCAGCCTTGTACATAGCGATTTTTTCTTCCAAGTTTTTCGTCACGTATGAAGTTCCGAATCCAAACTTAACGATGTCCGTTAAATGCCCGGATGCTTCAATGAAATGTTCAGTCTCACGCAGTCCAAGGCCTTTGTCCATCATCATGGTCACACCTTTATTACGCGGTTTTTCACTTCTCTTAGGAATGAAAGTTAAATTAAAATTCATAATTATTCGGATAAATTCAAGAAATCGTGATCATCCAATAATTTAGGATTGATTTCAAAGATTGTTTTTGCTTTGATGGAATCTTTTTCCAAGCAATTTGTAAATAAACGAATGGCTTCGGAACGCTGTCCGAGCTGCCATTGTAAATTCACCTCTAGCACGTGAGCGATGCCGTTTTCTTTTTCACCCTCCAGAAAGGACTGAAGTACATGGTATGCCTCTTTTGGAGACTCATTACTGATAAATTCGATGTAATCGGATAAACATTCTTCGTCAGCAGGATTTAACTCCAATGACTTTTCATAATGAAACATTGTTTCCTCTCTCAATTCAAGTTTTTCGTATGCACCAGCAAGGACATGATAGATTCCAGCATTTTCGGGATCAAAATCCAAGGCCTTTTGAATCAGTACAATTCCTTCGCGGGTGTTCCCTAATAAGTCCTCTACAATTCCAAGTCCAAGCCAAGCCTCGGGTAGCATTGGTTCCATTTCGATGCTTTTCTTGTAATAGTGTTTGGATAAATCGAACTCATTTAATTGTTCATAAGCCTCACCGATGTAACACATAGCCATGGCATCGTCTCCATCGTGTTTTTGACACATTTCGAAATGCTCGATTGCTTTGTGGTATTTTTCGAGGGACAAATAAGAGTTTCCAATATTAAAATGCGCTGGACCAAATTCATCATTAATTAAAATGGCGTAATCATAAGCCCAAACAGCTTTATCGAAATCTTCTAACTTACTGTAGGCATTTCCCAAATTGTACCAAGCTGTGGATGAATAGGGTTGTTCGTCGATAAATTCAGTATAGGATTTTACCGCTTCTTGACTCTCCCCCATGATGTCGTAACATCTTCCAAGTTCGTACAAGGCACTTTCATTGTATTTATTTACACGCAATGCTTCCTTGAGCACATCTACAGCCTCTGGATACATGCGCATTCGCTGAAATTCAATCGATATATCGAGGTAAATAAAGTCCGTTTCATTTTCTTCAGAAATTTCGATAGCCAAATGAAAATATTTGATAGCATTTTTATGGTCCCTCAATTGAGAATACAAGGAGGCTTTGGTTAAAAACAACTCTGAGGAAGGCTCCATTGCTTTTTCAACGCTATGCACAATTTCTAACGCCTCATTCAATATACCGAGTCCACCTAAGGACTGTGCTTTCCGTAATTGAAATAGATGATTGTAGGAAAACTGATACATCCCTAACTCTGAGGCAGCTTTCGCTTTTTGGTATTGACCTTGCACCAAATAATGATCGATGATATTCTCGATGCGGTCACTATCCATAAAAATCAAGGTACTCCCTTGTAAATGCGCCTCAAAGCGTTCGATATCTTCGATCAAACTGCCGTCTGCAAATTCTTCTTCGTCGTCATCGAACATTTACTCAATTTTGAGTTAAAATTAAAGCCTTTGAACCGAAAATAAAAAGTAAACAAAGTTCAGTTTTCAACAAAATCACATATTGTTAAAAACTCTTCACTTCAATAAATCGTTGATTGGATCCAACTTAGCGTCTTTTTTACACTTAGCGTGCGGAAAAAGACGCCTCAAACGAGGCTATTCACTTGTATATTAATTATTTACAATAGAATTGATGCAGTAATGCCAATTGAATAAAACGGTCTTTACAACAATTCTTCAATGATTCGATCCATTGAGTATCCTTCCGCTTCCGCACGATAATTACGCACGAGGCGGTGACGAAGAATGGCTTTTGCGACAATTTTCACGTCTTCGATGTCCGGAGAGTACTTACCACGTAGGGCAGCGTGACACTTTGCGCCAACGATTAAGTATTGAGAAGCACGTGGTCCAGCACCCCAAGTTATGTAATCTTTGGTCAACTGTGTTGCTTCAGGGGCATTCACACGTGTTTTAGCTACGAGTTTTACGGCGTATTCAAGAACGTTATCGGCAACCGGAATGCGTCGCACCAATTCTTGGTATTCCATGATTTGTTGAGCATTCAAGAGTTTTTGCAAACTTACTTTTGTATCGGATGTCGTTGCTTTCACAATCGCCAACTCTTCAATGTAACTTGGATAATCGACCCAAATATTAAACATGAAACGGTCCAACTGTGCTTCTGGTAATGGATACGTTCCTTCCTGCTCAATTGGATTCTGTGTGGCTAAAACAAAAAACGGAGCGGGCAAATCGTATGTTTTACCGGCAGCCGTTACACGTCGTTCTTGCATCGCTTCGAGCAATGCTGACTGTGTTTTTGGAGGCGTACGGTTGATTTCATCCGCAAGGATAATGTTGGAGAACAAAGGTCCAGGAATAAACTTAAACTGCTTACTTTCGTCTAAAATCTCAGATCCAACAATATCCGATGGCATTAAGTCCGGAGTAAATTGCACTCTGTTAAACGATAAACCTAAAGTTTCCGCAATGGTATTTACCAACAAGGTTTTTGCCAATCCTGGCACTCCAACTAACAAGCAATGTGCTCTTGAAAAAATGGCAATTAACACTTGATCTACCACATCATCTTGACCAATGATTACTTTATGGATTTCGTTCTTTAGTGCATGATAATCTACAACAAGTTGATCAATTTTCTCTTTATCTGTCATCTTTACTTATCGTTTGTTTTAATCCAATTATTTCTAAAATCACACGATTCGTATGATTGATCGATTCGAACATAAGCATTTCCAATTTTGCTATCTACCCAACTATCGATGGTTTTTTGTTTTTTATCGTTTTCTGCAGCCAATTTTATCAACGCATAATCGTCATTCAAATTCGCCTGATGCGCAGGGAAACGTTCCGCTAGGCGCACGATTCGCACTCCTTGTTTGCGTTCATAAATATCGATGTACATACTTGGCTGAGTGACATCCCCTTTGTTCAAAGCATCTGTCAAGAGGTAAATTTGCTGATCAACTTCGTTTAAGTCCTCCATATCCCAAAGTTGGTCACCGGAAATGGGATTTGTAATGATTCCTCTATTTTGTTTTGTTAGGTCGTCATTCGAAAAGCGAAGCACAGCCTCATCCCATGTAATGCGGTTTTCTTTTAACATCGCATAACAAGAATCAATTTTCGTTGTGGCGATGCTACTGCTCTCTGCATTAAACTCCGGCATGATGAGGATATGAGAAACGGTGTAATCATTTCCTTTTCTAGAAATCAATTTGATGATGTGATAACCATAGGTGGTCTCCACGATTTCAGAAACCTCTCCCACTTTCAATTTAAACAATGTTTCCTCAAACTGTGGAACCATCATTCCTTTTGTTGCTGATATTTTCCCACCTTGACTGGCACTTCCTGGATCTTGAGAATGAATTCGAGCCATTGTCTCAAAGTTTTTCCCCTTGGTTAAGATTAATCCACGAATTTCAGCTAATTGATCATACGCTCTTTTTTTATCATCCTTCGTAATTACAGGATATTGAACAATCTGCTGAAAACTCAACTTCATGTTAATGTAAGGAACACTGTCCTTAGGTAAGGAATTAAAATAAGCCGCCACTTCTTTAGGAGTCACAGTTACTTCCGAAACAATTTTGGACTCCATTTCTTGAGCTAACAAACGTTGTTTGATTTTCGCACGAAATTCTTCTTTGATTTGAGTAACAGACTTTCCGTAATACGCTTCCAGTTTATCTCTTCCCCCCATTTTAGATTCTAGAATACGCAGTCGATTTTCCATTTCGTAATCCACTGTTTCATCTTTGATGACTAAACTATCTAACATGGCTTGGTTGATGAGTAACTCTTGCACCATCAACTGCTCAAGAATTCCACATTCCATAGCATTCGTCACCTTTACTTGTCCTTGCTCGGCCTGCAATAACTGTGATTCGATGTCTGATAAAAGTATGATATTATCCCCTACTTGTGCAACAATTTTGTTAACCACTTTGGATGGTTGAGCAAAACTAAAGGCACTTAAAAATAAGCAAACAAACAGCGTGTATCCCTTCATCTGTTAGTTTCCAATTTGATAAAGAACATCTTTATTCACTTTCACTGTATGCGTACTCTTCAACGATTCTAACCAAGTTGTTTCCAAGTAATTTTGATAATCGGAGGTTGCCATTCCTTTCGCCTCACTGAATTCTTTCAATCCTGGCTCCAATACCGCTGAAACCTTCACCACAAAAAACTTCCCTTCAAATTCGTAAGCTTGATTGACACCTTTTGTAAAGGTTTTATTCGCTAAGAATGGAGTTTGAGCGATGTCGAATTTATTCATTTTCACTTTTAAGTTCAACTCTGAATCCTTGTTAATGACATCTAATACATCTTTAGAATTAATCGTGTCATTCTTCAACATTCCAGATACTTTTACCGCGATTTCTTTGTTCAAGCATTCGTAAACAGTTGCATCTAATCGCTTCGGCCAAGTATATTTGGCTTGATTAGTCATAAAATACGCTCGAAGTCCGGCAGTATCTTTCACTGCTTTATTCCACACACGATCCTGCATGATCTCGTACAAAATAATTCCATCATGGTATTCCTTTAACAAGGCTTTGTACTCCGGATATTTCGTCGGTAATATTGTTTCTTCGTATTGTAAAATCGCTGCTTTCTCCCAGCTTTTATATTGCTTCGCTACCACTATCTTACTTTCATCACGTTTCACTCCACGGTAATTTTTCTCAAGATAACTTGCAAACGCTTGTTGCGTGAAATCCGCTGTCTCTCCGTTTAATTCAAACAAAGCTTTATTCGATTTTAACTTTCCAAATGCGCTCCATTTCCCAACATAATAAGTAGAGTCCAATTTATCATTGAACCATTTTAAGTTTTTGTCTCCTTTGTATTCGTAGTGGTAGTTCGCTTTTAGTTTGGATACAAACGCATCTTGTGTTTTTTTCGAACGCTCATCTTTGTTTACTTTCGTCTGCAATTCCTTTTTCATGCTCTCAAAAGAAGAAACCTCTTTCCATTCCATCAATTTGATAATGTGAAAGCCAAAGTCCGTTTTAACAGGATTACTAAACTGACCAACCTCTTTCAATCCAAACGCCGCATCTTCAAAAGCAGGAACCATGCGCTGTGTTGTACCTGAACCGAAAGCTGGAAGCTCACCATTTTTCTTCACAGAATTCGCATCGTCAGAATGTAAGGAAACAAGTGTTTCCCATTTTTCTCCTGCGACTAATTTGTCATAAATCTCATTAATTTTTTTCTCAGCATTTCCTTTTGCTTCGGCGGTAGCGTCTTTTCCTGTTGAAACCATAATATGTGCTACACGAATTGTTCCACGGGAAGGACGTTTGTCCGTCACTTTCACAATGTGGTAACCATAGCGCGTACGAAACGGATCTGAAACCTGTCCAACTGGAGTTGTAAACGCCTTTTCTTCAAATGGATACACCATTTGAAAAGCAGTAAAAAATCCTAAGTCTCCACCATTAGATGCCGCAGATGGATCCTCTGAACCATTTTTCATTTTCGCCACGGAAGCAAAGTCTTCTCCTTTTTCGATTCGTGCTTTTAGCGCCATAATTTTATTGTATGCGACCAAAGTATCTTTGGGACTTGCATTGGCATCGACACGAATTAACATATGCGAAGCGCGAACTTCATTTTTGATGCGATCATAGGCTTGAGACACCATCGCTTGATTTTCGACAGAATCAATTAAATAAGGCAATGCCAATTGCTTACGATATCCGTCCAATTCCTTTTTCAATTTTGGAATGGTATCATATCCTAATTTTTCAGCCTCTGCTACTTTTAATTTGAACTTGGTAAACATCTCCACATATTCATCCAAAGAAGCTTGATCGTACTTAGGAGTTGGGTTGTTTTTTAAGTAAATCTGTAAAAACTCACTTTTCGTGACTGGTTTTCCATCGATTTCCATTACGACAGGATCATTTTGTGCAATTGCACCTTGGATACCTGTGAAGATTAAGATTAAAACGATAATTTTCTTCATTTCTACTT
>JBEDCT010000050.1:0-6247 GCA_041176665.1 Bacteroidota bacterium
CCACAACAGTTGTCTCGTCCTTCGTTCTTGGTTTTAAGAAAATCGTGATTGGACCAGCTGATTTAATTTCAATCGTGTCATTGACAAATTGAATCATGGAAACAATGACTTTCACTGGATATTTTGCCGGAGTCAAGGTAAACTCACCCGCGTAATTTGTTAGCGTTTTTTGTCCTTCAGTGGACATGATTTTTACGTTTTGGAGTGCTTGATTGTCCTCTGAACTCAAGACGATTCCAGTGACTTGTCCTTGAACAAATAACGTGAACAAGGCAAAAAATGAGCTAAAAAATAATTTATTCATAATGGCGTAGTAGGATGTGAAAATAACGAATTCCAAAAGAATTTCGTGTGTTCTGCTCGAAATTATAAATCGTATTGCAACTGAAGAGTGAAATTTCTCGGTGCTTGAACATCACCGGGACGCGATAAATATTCTGCATTCAAAAAGTTGTTGGCAATAAAATTCAACTTAATGCCTTTTTTTAATTCATAACTCATGCGTGCATCGAACACAAAAACCCCTTTGTTAAATTGTTGACGGTATTGTTGCATTCCGACAAGTAATTCCGTTCCCAAAACTCCCACTTCAAACGCCCGGTCAATATTTTTCATAAAACTATTGTAGCGCATCGAAGCACCGAGGCCCCACTTTTTATAGGTTGCTTGAATATCGGCTTTCGCCAGATGGTTGAAGCGGTATTTCAACATATTTGTGGTCGTATCTGAAAATGAAGATCTATAAATGGGGTCGTTGTTTAAACTAACTGGATTCATGTAAGTATAACCTAGCAAGGATACCAGTTCCACATTGCCAATTGTTCCAGAGCTATTGAAAGAAAACTCCAGACCCATTATTCTTGCTTTTTCGGCGTTTTGGGCTTGAAAACCTACCCAATTGTACAGGTAGTTGATGGCATTTGGATTGCTTGTTTGTAGAAAGGCCATGGTGTCTGGTTTGTAAACACCAAAAGAGAATTCGGTCATATTGCTATATTGATTCACGAATCCAGCGACATCAATCATGCCCATCCATTTTCCCAACTTTAAGATTTGTTTCCATCCAATTTCACTATTCCAACCAGTCTCCGCGCGTAAATCTGGATTTCGAAAAATTCGCACACTTCCAACTGAAGCTGATATGTAGCGTTCTGCAACCGAGGGGAAACGAATTCCTTGTCCGAAGGATGCTCTCAAGTGTGAGGCTTTGTTGATTGCATAGTGTGTTCCCAAGCGAAAAATTGGGTAAACCGGAGAAGTAAACTTGTTAAAAATCAACAACTGTGTCTCTGGTTTGGATTTATCCAACTGACAATATTCCAATCGGAGTCCAGCGGTGAGGTCTAGTTTCTTCAACTTCGTTTCCACCTGCTCGTACAAAGCTACATTATTGCTCAAGTGATTGTCAAAAACATAGCTCGTCACCTTATTGGTCATATTCATGAAGCCAGAAATGATATTCGTGTTTCCGATTTTTTTCTGAATGTTATAATCCGCGTAATACATTTCGGCAAAGGAGGCATCATAAACCTGTTCTGAATTTCCTGTTGTCACGAGGTAATACCTGGTTCGCAAATGGTGTTTATTGTCATGTTTATCGATAAACTTCAAGTATGGATCTACATTTAAGCGAATGGCGCGTTGACGACTCAGGGTGTTTTCCAAGGCTTGGTAACCCATGGAATCGTTTTTCCATAGAATAAAAACGCCTTTGTCTTGCCACTGAAACTGGTAGCTCATCCCGACCTTCATTTTTGGGTATTTTTTGGGGAAGTAATACAAAGAGCCGTTGATCCGTGCTCGTTTTTCATCATTTCCTTCGCGGTAACCTTCATCAATGAGTCCGTTCACTCCGATGGTGTAACCCAATCTTCCTTTCGATTTTCCGTAGTAGACATCCAGCAAATGGGTCGTTGGATTTCTTTCCCACCAGGTCATGGAGCTTCGTTTTGGATCTCCATAAACCCCGGACTGGTATTTCATCGTTAATTGTCCTTCAGGTTTAGCCTCTTTTTCTGTTAAAGCGATGATTCCGTTCAATGCGCCACTTCCATAGAGCACAGATGAAGCCCCTTTCAAAATTTCAATTTGCGACGCTTGTTCCATTGGTACAGCGTTCCATTTCACATCTCCAACGTCCGGAGAAAGCATGGGGATTCCATTCCACAACAACATGACTCGACTTCCTGCTCCGTAGGCATATCCACCTCCACCACGAATACTGACTTGTCCGTCCATGGTAAAAACTCCCGGACTTTGATTTACCGCCTGCTCGAGATTCGTAAATCCTTTATTTGCAATTAAAGCAGGTTTTAAAATCTCAATGGAAATGGGAATTTCTTCAATGTTTTGGTTTCGTTTTCCCGAAGTAACAACAACTGTTTTCACATCTTGTGAAAGTAACGACAAAGACACATTCACATATTCGCTTTGTTGGACCTGAACGGAATCCACTTCGTATCCTTTTTTCTGAAAATAAAGGGTGACAGGTAATTTTTTTACGGGAATGATAAACGTTCCATATGCATTTGTTTCAACCTTTTCATTTTCAGACGATTTCACCGAAACTTGTGGAATTACGACCTGTAGTTCTTTGTCGAAAACCACACCCGTAATTTGAGCAAAAATGTGAAAGTGAATAATACAAAAAAAAGTGAAAAAGTATTTTTTCATGCTGAAAAGCCTAATGTTTTTTGTTAACTTAATGTTACGAATCTAATCATTTTTTTGAATTTTATGTCACTTGAACTTTACAAAATCGCACTTGGACAGCTGAAAGGAATTGGTCCTTCGCGAGCAACAAGAATCTTAGGAAAACTTTCTTCTCCCTCTGATTTATTCACACAAAGCGACCGTGAACTTCACCTTCAAACAGGTGTTTCGATTGCTATATTAACCGATATGAATCGAGGTGAAGCATTATTGACTGCGGAAAAACAGCTGTCCTTCAATGAACGAAACCACATCACTTCCCATTTTTTCATGGATGAGGATTACCCGAGAAGATTACGTCAATGTTCAGATGCGCCGATTGTTTTATTTTCGAAAGGACTAACTGATTTAAACCAACCTAATGTTGTTTCCGTGGTTGGTACAAGAAATCAGACCGAATATGGCCGAAAACTAGTCGAAGAATTACTTGGAACGATACAATCAAAGGACCTAACGGTCATCAGTGGACTAGCCTATGGTGTGGATATCCACGTGCACGAGACATGTGTGCAGAACGGCATTTTCAACATCGGTGTTTTCGGACATAGTTTGGATCGAATTTATCCCTACCAACATCGGAAGGTCGCGGAGAGAATGCTCGAAAATGGAGGGTGGATAAGTGAGTTTATCGTTGGGACAAAACCCGACCGGATGAATTTCCCCATGAGAAATCGCATCATTGCGGGAATGTCAGACGCCATTATTGTCGTTGAAAGTAAAACAAAAGGCGGGTCCATTATCACCGCAGAACTTGGAAATGATTACAATCGGGACGTTTTTGCCTTTCCAGGTAGCGTTCATCAAGAGCAATCGGAGGGTTGTAATTGGTTGATTCAAAAACAGAAAGCTCATTTGATACAGAATGGCAACGATTTTTTAACGTTTATGAATTGGCACATGGACATGCCTCAAAAACAACTCGAATTATTTCCTGAATTAGAAGAGAATGAATTAAAAGTGTACCAAACCTTGGTCGAACTGAAAGATGCACACATAGACGTTATCGCGATGAAATCAGGCCTGAGCACTTCGCAATTAAATGTACTCTTATTTCAATTGGAAATGAAAAATGTGGTGCATGCAGCCTCAGGAAATCGGTATACTTTACAATGGAAACATTGCGCTTAGATGTGGTAAGAAGATGATAACACCAACGATGACGGCGAATATACTCGCTATCAACACCGCGCCAGCTGCGATATCCTTCACTTGTTTGATTTTCGTGTTGAATTCTAGCGTATAAACATCTGCCAATAATTCAATACTTGTATTTATTGCCTCCAATGAAAAAACGGCCGCGCTTGCTCCAAATACCCAAAGCCATTCACGTGTGGTTAAACCAACGGAAAATCCAACAATTAAAACCAACAGGAAAACGAGTAATTGAATGCGCGCATTTCTGCTCTCGATAAATAGGTTTCGAATACCCTGCAAGGCTGTTTGAAGTGCCGAAAAAAAGTTTGTGTGTTTCATCGACTTGAAATTAGTAAAAAAAGGAAAATTGACGTAATTTTGTTCTCACGTTCATTAAAATAAACTTATAAAGAAAGGTGGAGGGACTGGCCCTACGAAACCTTGGCAACCTGCCTCATGGAAAAGGTGCCAAATCCGATTCCTATTTTAGGAAAAAGATAAGTTGAAACGATACTGTTTCCGACACAATTCTTTGTTATTACACGCACATGAAAAGCGCATTAGAAACAGCATTAGCTACCCGTATTTTAGTCTTAGATGGAGCCATGGGCACCATGATTCAACGACATCATTTGGAGGAATTTGACTTCCGTGAAGGTGCGTTTGAACAACATGACAAACCGTTAAAAGGGAACAATGACCTCTTGTCGATAACAAGACCGGAGATCATCAAAGATATTCATCGTCAGTACCTTCAAGCGGGAGCCGACATCATTGAAACCAATACGTTTTCAGGAACGACAATTGCACAAGCGGATTATGGACTAGAAGACGCTGTTTACGCGATAAACTTCGAAAGCGCGAAGATTGCGAAAGAAGTTTGTGCTGAATTTACAGATCGTACGCGCTTTGTGGCGGGATCGATTGGTCCAACGAATCGAACAGCATCCATTTCTCCGGACGTCAATGACCCAGGTTTTCGAGCAGTGAATTTCGATGACTTAGTGCTTGCCTATAAGCAACAGGTCAATGCGCTCATGGATGGTGGTGTCGATATTCTATTAGTAGAAACCGTGTTTGACACCTTGAATGCGAAGGCGGCTTTATTTGCTATTGACGAGGTATTCGACGAACGCGGACATAAAATTCCAATTATGGTTTCCGGGACGATTACCGATCAAAGTGGAAGAACATTAACCGGACAAACAACCGAAGCCTTTTTGATTTCACTTTCCCACATGCCATTGCTTTCCATTGGATTGAATTGTGCCTTAGGAGCATCGATGATGCGTCCATATTTACAGATTTTGAACAACACATCCCGTTTTGCCGTAAGTGCACACCCCAACGCCGGACTTCCAAATGAATTCGGACAATACGAAGAAAGTCCACAAATGATGGCCGATCAAATTAAAACGTTTTTAGATGAAGGATTAGTCAATATTATTGGCGGTTGCTGCGGCACAACTCCAGAGCACATCAAAGCGATTGCAGACATCGCGAAAAATTACACACCTCGTCAATTCATCCTTGCATAACCAACATTTTCCTAGAAAAACATGCCAAATTCATTGAAATTATCTGGACTCGAACCACTCATTGTAAATGCGGAAAGCAATTTCATCAATATTGGTGAACGCACCAATGTAACCGGTTCACGGGCATTTTTACGCATGATTCAAGAAGGAGATTTTGAAGCGGCTGTCGCTGTTGCACGTGAGCAAGTGGAAGGAGGCGCACAGATTATTGATATCAATATGGATGAAGGAATGATCGATGGAAAAGAGGCCATGATTCGTTTTTTAAACCTCATCGCCGCTGAACCCGATATTGCCCGAGTGCCTTTTATGATCGATAGTTCGAAATGGGAAATCATTGAAGCAGGATTAAAATGTGTTCAAGGAAAGGGGATTGTAAATTCAATTTCACTGAAGGAAGGCGAAGAAAATTTCATTGAGCAAGCAAGAAAAATTAAGCGTTATGGCGCGGCAGTCATTGTCATGGCCTTTGACGAAAATGGTCAAGCAGATAGCTATGAACGACGCATTGAAATTTGTCAACGATCCTACGATATCTTAACAAAAACAGTTGACTTCCCTTGTGAGGACATCATTTTTGACCCAAATATATTTCCTGTAGCTACGGGAATGGAAGAACATAATAACAATGCCGTAGATTTTTTCAGAGCTACTAAATGGATTCGTACGAATCTACCCGGTGCTCATGTGAGTGGTGGAGTTTCAAACGTTTCCTTCTCCTTTCGCGGAAATAACAAAGTGCGTGAAGCGATGCATTCCGCCTTTTTGTTTCATGCGATTGCCAACGGAATGGACATGGGAATTGTCAATCCCAGCATGTTAGAAGTATACAGCGACATTGAACCCACCCTATTAACTTACGT
>JBEDCT010000051.1:0-18101 GCA_041176665.1 Bacteroidota bacterium
GTACGAAAAGGGAATTGGTGTTTTTTTAATTCGTTCACATGCGCCTAAGCTATCCACTAACCTGTCTAGGTTTTGATTTAACATGCTTAATTCTAAGCTGTCCATAATACCTCGCTGTCTCAAATCTTGAAGTTTTACGCGCAAGGAAAGAATTACCCAAAGCGACTGATGTGTAGCTTTTTCAAAGGATGTTCGATCTTCTAGACTCAGAAATTCTGGTGCCATCAATCGTTGGCTTCTTAAATGCTCTTTCGCACAAACTGTGAAAAGCGGAAAGTGATATTCAAAATAGTCGCGTTCGTTCGTTGTTAAATCCAATACGGATAATTTCGAAATAAAATTTCTGGAATCGTTGACAATGGCACCCCACATTTTTCTTCCCTCCCACCAGCGATCATAGGCAGTATTGGTTCTAAATACAAGCAAAAGGGAAATAATAAATCCAAGCAGTGAATAAACCGTGGTTAGGTTTTTTAAGTAGGTAGCGTTTGGAAAGAAATTAATTTCTAAAAATGCAATGAGTGCGGTTAGAAGTCCAATATAGATTAGCTCTTTCCAAAGCATTCGGGCAGTATCACTTTTGTGGAAGGAGAAAATAAAGGATAACCAGTTTTTCGGATTGTAGTTAATCATAGTTAATCATTAGAGTGCAAAGCTAAAAAGAAAGTGGTTAAAGAAAAAAAATGTAATTTCGAAAGTCAAATTTATTCGCATATGGAAATCACAAAAGAATTATTAGAGAAGCTCAATCAAAAGTATGCGTCATTAGGTGAAAATTTAAGCTCTTATCTGGAAGGACTCCTTCATACGGATGTAACAACATATTGGGATTATATTCAATTAGATACTCTTCTGACTTTACAGAAGCCGAAAACAAACTTTCCGGATGAGACGATATTCATCATGTACCATCAAATAACGGAGTTGTATTTTAAATTGGCGCTTCGAGAATTTGAGCAAATAGGGGAAAAGCAAGAGTTAACGAAAGCGTACTTCGTTTCGAGGGTAACCCGTATTAATCGCTACTTCGATGCGCTTATTAAGAGTTTTGAAATTATGATTGAAGGCATGGACCGTGAGGAGTTTTTACAATTCCGCATGGCATTACTTCCGGCCAGTGGTTTTCAATCTGCCCAATACCGACAAATAGAAATTTACAGCACGGATTTTATTCAATTAGTGGCAAAAGATAGACGCGCACTATTCGCGCTTTCGTCAGAAATCTCAGATATGTTTGAGCACATTTATTGGAAAGAGGGCGCAACGGAAGCGGCAACTGGAAAAAAAACATTGACATTAATTCAATTCGAGGAAAAATACCGTTCCGCATTTATTGCACAAGGCGAACAATGCAGAACTACAAACTTATGGCAGTCCTATTTGAAGCTCAGTTTAGAAGACCAAGAAGATGAAGAAGTAAAAAATGTCTTGAGAGAAAACGACACAAATGTGAATGTGAATTGGCCTTTAGCGCATTATAAATCTGCTGTTAGGTATTTAGCGCGTGACGCTAGTGACATTGCTGCTACTGGTGGGACGAATTGGCAGAAATATTTACCTCCACGTTTTCAAAAGAGAATTTTTTATCCAAGTTTGTGGACAGCGGAACAACAGGAAAATTGGGGCAAAACTTGGGTGGAATCTTCTTTAAACAAGTAAGTGTTAATTTACTACTGTTTTCAAGTAAATCTTAGAGAAGTCGATGATTCCAGAAGGATTCATTTCAAATCCTCGAACACGCAAATTGATTAAAACAAAAAAGTCTTCGGAATAAATTGGGAGAATGGCATTCTCATGTGCGATGATTTCTTCACAAGCTTGCTGGTATCGAATTTTCTTGGTTAAATCAGAAGTTAAAATAGAATTCAAATACAAACGATTATAACGAGCGTTGTAAAAGTTGTTTCCTAATGTATTTTTACCCGAACCATGAAAAAATAAACGAAGGTATGACTCAGCATCTGGATAATCTCCGACCCAACCAGCTTTCCATAATTGTGCCTTTCCGTTTTTAATTCGCTCATCGCGTTCTTTCGTTCCCAAGTAAACAATTTGAATAGAAATACCAAGTCCGAATCTTAATTGTCTACACACTTCTCTGCACCAAAGGTCTGCATTACTTCCTCTTTGAGCATTCACCAAAAACGAAATGGGTGGAAAGGGGTTTTTCTCATCAAAGCCGGCTTCTTTTAAATACGTTCGAGCACGATTTAAGTCTTGATTGATTAATCCAAGTTTTGGATTGGAATAGTATGCGCATGACGGAATAAAGCCACGATTAATTGCTTGTCCATCCCCACTTAATACTTCGTTACAAAGATGGTTTTTATCCAAAGCATATTGGAATGCTTTCCGGACGCGGGGATCGTTAAACGGTTTGGATGTTAAGTTCCAAGCAAGGTAATGAATCTTAGATGCTTTTTGAATGTGGACTCTATGTAGAAGGTTTTTTCCTTTTTGAGCGTCGGTCAATGTGCCAAATGCTTTTTCTAACTCATTTGCGGGTAAATCAAAGAGTAGATCCACTTTTTCTTTTGAAAAAAGCGGGTATTCTTCCGTTAATTGCGTGTTGGTCAGTACGTGAACTTCATCCAAGTAAGGCAATTGGTTGCCAAATTTATCGTGCATCCAATAGTCTTTATTTTTCGCTAATTGAATTTCAGCCGAAGAATTTGATTTGAGATAAAACGGACCAGATCCAACGGGATGATCTCGCAACTTTTTACCATAGTAAGTCCAAGATATTTTGGATAAAATACCCAAACTAGGATGGGTCAACAGTTGTTTGAAGTTGTTGTAAGGTTGTGTTAACTGTATCTCTAACTCATAATCGTTCATGATTCGAATTCCAGAAACATTGTTTTTTTCAGGACTCATTCCTTTCTTGAAAAAATATTCAGACCCAACAATTTTACCCATTAACAAGGACCCGGATTGATTAAGCGGATTGTTTGAACATGCCAAACTGAGCGTGAAAGCTACATCCTCCGCAGTTAATTCACGTGGAGAACCTGTCGTAAAACAATCGTCCTGATGAAAAAGAACTCCTCGTTTCAGTTTTATGTAAACGAGTTTGCCATTTTTTTTGATTGAGATCGTTTTCGCTAAATAATTTTGAATGGTTCCCTTCGAATCTAATTGTTTTACAAGCGGGTCAAACAATTGACTAATGATTCTTAATTCAGAAAGCGAATTTGTCTCTAGCGGAAATAAACTAATTAAGGGCTCAGGAAGCGAATAAGAAAATACACCTCCGTAATACCGATCTCCTTTTGCTAAACCGGTACCCTTATTCCCTCGAAAAACGAAAAACGCTAGAAATACAAGTAAAATCGCCGCTAAAAGGAGTGGAATTTTAGCGCGTTCAATGGGTCGTTTCATTTTCTACGTTTAAATCCCAAATAGGACCAACTTACCGCTTATTCAGCAACAAGGTGTAAAAATCCATGACCAGTAATTTCTTGTCCGGAGATATTGTAACCTGTATACTTATAAAAATAAACTCCTTCATTTGCAATGACTCCATTGATTTTTCCATCCCAAGTAGGATTGTTGTTCACTAAGTCGACACTGCTTTTTTCAAAAATCACATTTCCCCAACGGTTAATAATAGTCAGTTCTAATTTCACTAGATTTTTTGATCTTAAAAAATAAGTGTCATTGTTTCCATCAATACCCGGTGTAAATACGTTCGGCGCTTCCACTTCTGGAATAGGGTAAAAGCAACTTCCATCATCTACGATTGCTCCAGCATCATAATTTAATGCATTTGGATCAGTACAACCTGTTTGGTAAATGCATGTGCCATTATCTACATTGGCTCCAGCATTGTAGTTGAGTGCTATTGGGTCAGTACAACCACAAACATCCACCTGGATGAGGTAGTATGCTGTATCTGAACATTGTGCACTTTGGAACGCAACGAGTCGAACGGTGTACATTCCAAAAGGACCAGTATACGTATGTGTTACATTATTTTGATTGCCACTAGTTGCCGTTTGCGTATCACCGAAATCCCAAGAATAATTATTGGCATTTAAACTGTTATTTTGGAAAACAACATCAAATGGTGCGCAACCCTGAATAGGGGTTCCACTAAATTCTGCATCTGGTGCGTTTTGAATACCCACAAAAGCACTGTCAGAAACCGAACAAACATTGTCCTCAACCGTGATGTAATACCAGCCCGATGGAATGTTTTGCCAAACGGAGGCGTCAATAAACCCATTTGGACCTGGGCCAGTCCAGGTATACGTTGGAACACCATTTAATCCACTCGCCAATACAGAAACGAATCCTGTTGGTTGACATGTTGCCAATCCTGTGAAAATTGTGTCAATCGCAATGGTTTGATTCAAGATTAAACTGACGGTATCTGTTTGCGAGAAGTTACAGTTATCCGTAGCGGTCACTAAATATTGAATGGTACCATTTTGACTGATTGATCCAATAATGGTGTCGTTTGTGCTTATCGGAACGCCGGATATATTTGTCCATTCATATTGGTATGGAGCATATCCTCCGAAAGCGGATGCACTGAGCGGCACGCTATCATTTGCACAGAAAATGGTTAAATCTGTTTCGGTAATATTAATAATCGGACCTTCCCCAATGTAAATCGTTCCAGAAGAAATAATAGTATCCCCACATGGATTAATGATTTCAACAGAAATGACAACCGATTCAAATCCTTCAGAAACGTTATCTTGAATCGGCGTTAGGTTAATGATAACCGTATCCTCTCCAGGTAAAAACGTAATTGGATTGATTAAGTTGTTGTAATCAATTCCTTCTTGCGCAACCCCACCAATCGTATAATTGATGATGAGCGTGTCGTTTGTTTGTCCAGCCGGACGTGTAAAAATAAAATCAGCGAATGTACAACCCTCAACGATTGTTGTATCACCTGAAACGGTAGCAACTGCAACATCAACTGCCGCAGAACTAAAACTTCCTGCTTCTAAGAATACACCGGAATCATAAGATTGATCACCAACATTAGAGATGGCTAATTTAATGTGGTAAAGTTGGTTACATTGAACCGAAGCAGCAGCCGTTAATTTCACGGTTGTTCCATCATATTGAATGGCATCTCCATATGTTAACGTCGACGCATTCTCATTAAACACATAATAATTGGTGTTAGATACATCGCCGACATTGTTAATGGTAACGGGAATTCCTCCAGGAATCGTGGCAATGTTTACCCCACCGTTTGGATATCCAGCTTGGACATAAGAACCCGTAATTCCGGGTCCCCATAGAAATAATCCGAAGGCGTCATTAAATGTGGATGGTGAAAATTCGGGATATTCATCTGATCCGAACATGTAGTTAAAGATGACAGAATCTCCTTGTGGAATAAAGTCGAATTCCAATACCACACCATTTGTTACACCACCTGCAGCAATGTCATTTAAGTGCGGATCCGAAGTAACCATGGATGTCGCAGGTGCGTTATTGGTAAAGTTAGTTTGTGTATTTGGTCCAATCGCACCAATCGCATTTCCAGTTGTCAAGACTAATCCACTATCAATAGGGAACGCTGGATTTGTACTCGTAAAGAATCCAACATTTCCTTGTGGAACATTTGCCAAAAGTGGATCACCATTAATGGTTACATTCAAAGCGGTCACACCGAATCCAAGTAATACATTATCAACAAGTTGCTGAGGGGATTGAACAGTAGAAACGGTAATTGGTTGAGCGAAAGAAAGGGTGTTTACCAAGGTAAATACACCTAAAAAAAATGCGCGTAAAGAGTTCATCATAATCTATCGAATTGACACTAAGACCATTTGTTTATAATAATGGTTGCATGACAAAATTAATATAATGTTTCAATAACTAAAAATCAATGAATTTTCGCAACTTTGAGTCTCAATTATATGGCATGAAAAATACACAAGATTACATTCAAGGAAATAAAGATAAATTCCTGAAAGAACTAATAGAATTATTACGAATCCCTTCTGTTTCGGCAGATCCTTTTTACACGAAAGACGTGGCACATTGTGCGGAGGAATTAGCAAAACATATGAGTGAAATCGGTTTAGACGCGGTAGAAATTTGCCCAACTGCTGGGCATCCTATCATTTATGCTGAAAAGATGATAGATCCTTCTTTACCAACCATTTTGGTTTACGGTCATTACGACGTTCAACCCGCTGATCCAATTGAATTATGGACCTCACCGCCATTTGAACCTGTGATTAAAGAAACGCCGATTCACCCGATGGGAGCAATCTTTGCGCGTGGTGCGTGTGACGATAAAGGACAAATGTTCATGCACGTGAAAGCGTTTGAAGCGATGTTCGCTAACAACGAACTTCCGTGTAACGTGAAATTTATGATCGAAGGGGAGGAAGAAGTTGGAAGTTCTAATTTGGCGATTTATGTCAAAGAAAATAAAGCAAAATTAGCGGCAGATATTATTTTAGTTTCAGATACGGGAATGTTGGCAAATGACGTTCCATCCATCACTACTGGACTTAGAGGCTTAAGTTATGTTGAGGTGGAAGTTGTTGGTCCAAATCGAGATTTACATTCTGGACTGTACGGTGGTTGCGTTGCAAACCCCATTAACATTTTAACGGAAATGATTGCTTCATTGCACGACGAAAATGGAAGAATCACCATTCCTGGTTTTTACGATACAGTTCAAGAATTATCTATCGAGGAACGAAGCGAGATGGCGAAAGCTCCTTTCTCAAATGAGGCCTATTGTCAAGCCTTAAATATTGAAGAGACCCATGGAGAAGCAACGTACTCCACGATGGAACGCGGATCAATTCGTCCAACATTAGATGTCAATGGAATTTGGGGTGGCTACATAGGAGAAGGAGCAAAAACGGTGATTGCATCCAAAGCACAAGCGAAAATATCCATGCGCTTGGTTCCACATCAAACATCAGAAGAAATTACTGAGTTATTTGTCCAACATTTCGAATCCATTGCGCCTAAAAGTGTTCGTGTGAAAGTGACACCACATCATGGAGGAGAGCCTGTGGTAACCCCAACGGATTCCATCGCATACAAGGCAGCGAGTCTATCGTATGAAACTACCTTTGGCAAAAAACCAATTCCAGTGAGAAGCGGTGGAAGTATTCCAATCATTGCGATGTTCGAACAAGAACTGGGATTAAAAACTATGATGATGGGCTTTGGTCTAGATAGCGATGCGATTCACTCGCCAAACGAACATTTTGGACTTTTCAACTATTACCGAGGCATTGAAACCATTCCATATTTCTTTTCCAATTACACTAAATTGATGTTGAATGAAAACGCTTAGTTTTCTGTTCCTACTTTTCGTTGTTTCTTCCTGTGCAACACTTGAAGAACCGGTTGAAGTGGTAGATTATGACATGAAAATGGAAAACATAAACATGGAGGAGGCAGCATTGCGATTTCATACAACCATTCATAATAATACCTGGACTCCCATAAAAATTAAACCATCGACACTCGAGTTGTTTGTTGATGGAGAAAAATTAGGGGATGTATACTTGGACGAGAAAATTCGATTAAAATCAAAAAAAGATAATGAAGTCAATACGCTCGTGCATGTACAATTTGCCGATGGAATTTTGGGCAAACTTATTCGGTACCGTTTTAAGGAAACAGCCAAATTGGAATTGCGCGGAAAAGTAAAAACAGGACTACTATTCGTTCCCATTAAAATACCGGTGAATTATTCAAAAACAATTTCACCAAAAACCTTAAATCTTAATCTAGACAAACCATAATGCTTTCTGCTGACCACCCTAAAAAATTATTTTTACTTGATGCTTATGCCTTGATTTATCGAGCGTACTTCGCCTTTTCCAAGAATCCTAGAGTGAATTCAAAAGGGCAAAATACCTCTGCCGCATTTGGCTTTACCAATGTGCTCATTGATGTCATTAAAAACGAAAAACCCACACATTTAGCAGTGGTCTTTGATCCACCTGGTGGATCAGCGCACAGACAAGAGGAATTCGCCGCGTATAAAGCACAGCGAGAAGAAATGCCGGAAGATATCCGTTCGATGATTCATCCCATCAAACAAATTGTGGAGGCATTCAATGTGCCCATTTTAGAGGTTCCCGGTTTTGAAGCGGATGATGTGGTAGGAACAGTCGCGAAAGTGGCAGAAAAACATGGTTTCACCACATATATGATGACACCAGATAAAGATTATGCACAACTCGTAAGTGAGAATATTTTTATGTTCAAACCTGGTCGAGGTGGAAATCCACCCGAAATTTTAGGAGTGAAGGAAGTGTGTGAAAAGTTCGAAGTGGAACGCCCGGAACAGGTAATAGATATTTTAGGGCTTTGGGGAGATGCGTCAGATAACATTCCTGGAATTCCTGGAATCGGTGAAAAAACGGCCAAAACTCTTATCGCCAAATATGGTTCTGTTGAAAACCTCATTGACCATGCTCACGAATTAAAAGGCAAGCAACAAGAAAACGTCATCAATTTTGCGGATCAAGGAAGGATTTCAAAAATGTTGGCAACGATTATTTGTGATGTCGACGTTGAGTTCAACGAATCTGAGTTGGAGATGTGTGATGTAGATGCTGAAAAAGTCCTGCAGATATTCACGGAACTAGAATTTAGAACTTTAGCGAAACGAGTAATCGGAGAAGAAATTGTGGTGTCTGCACCAACGAGCCAGGCCACTTCAAAGGAACCGAAAGATAGTTCACAATTAGATTTATTTGGAGTTCAAAGTATGATTGAACCGCAAGAAGCAACTCCAACAGCGAATTACAAAACCATTGTTACCGAACGTCCAAGTTATCACTTGATTTCGACAGCTGAAGAACGAAAAGAACTACTGGAAATATTATTGAAACATTCTCAGGTTTGCTTTGATACGGAAACAACCGATATTGATGCGCTTCACGCTGATCTTGTTGGATTTTCTTTTTCTTACAAGGCTAGGGAAGCATTTTACGTTCCTGTGCCGGATGATTTTGAATCCGCAAAGAAAATTGTGGAAGAATTCAAACCGTTCTTTAATGATCCGTCAATCGAGAAAATAGCACACAACATAAAGTATGACCTCAAAGTATTACAGCGATATGGCATTGATGTAGCTGAGCCTATTTTTGATACCATGATCGCACATTATTTAATTAATCCTGAAGCCAAACAGAGCATGGATTTCTTGTCGATGTTTTATTTAAATTATCAACCCGTTTCCATTGAAACATTGATTGGTAAAAAAGGCAAAGGACAAGGGAACATGCGTGATTTGAAACCTGAAGAAATTTGTGATTACGCCTGTGAAGATGCGGACATCACGCTTCAATTGAAAACGTTATTTGAACCGGAAATCCAGAAACCACATCTTTCGGATTTGTTTTATAAAATGGAAATGCCTTTGGTGAAAGTATTGAAGGACATGGAGTTTGAAGGGATTTCTATTGATGTTCCTGCCTTAATCGATTATTCGAAAGATTTAGATAACACATTAGTTCGATTGGATGTAGAAATTAAAGCCGCTGCCGGTGAAGATTTTAACATCGATTCCCCAAAACAATTGGGTGAGGTCCTTTTCGAGAAATTAAAAATTTCAAGCAAAGCAAAGAAAACAAAGACGGGTCAATACGCAACTTCAGAAGATATTCTTCAAAAACATGAACACGATCACCCAATCATCCCAATGATATTGGAGTACCGACAATTGCGCAAGTTAAAAAGCACGTATGTTGATCCACTTCCTACGATGTGCGACAAAGTAGATGGACGAATCCACACCAATTTCATGCAAACGGTGACCGCAACAGGTAGGCTAAGTTCAAACAACCCCAATTTGCAAAACATTCCGATTCGCTCCGCGAAAGGACGAGAAATACGCAGAGCATTTGTTGCGAGAAGTTCAGATTTTCAGTTAATGGCCGTGGATTATTCACAAATTGAATTGAGAATAATTGCTGCATTAAGTGAGGACCCGAATATGATTGAAGCGTTTCAACAAGGACATGATATTCACGCTGCTACAGCAGCAAAGGTTTTCCATACGCCATTAGATGAGGTCACTCGTGATCAACGAAGCGCAGCAAAAGCAGTGAATTTTGGAATTATTTATGGTCAGTCGGCTTTTGGACTCGCTCAAAATTTATCTATTTCTAGAACGGAAGCAAAAGGAATCATTGATGCTTATTTTGAACAATATAGCACCATCAAAAAGTACATGGACCACGTAATTGCGCAAGCAAGAGAGTTGGGTTATGTCGAAACCATTATGAAACGCAGAAGGTATCTTCCGGATATTAATTCAGCGAACGCTGTGGTTCGTGGTTATGCGGAACGAAATGCGGTGAATGCACCGATACAAGGTTCAGCGGCTGATATTATAAAAATGGCCATGATTGCAGTCGACCACGCCATGAAAAAGGAAAAAGTACAATCAAAAATGATTTTGCAAGTGCATGATGAGCTCGTATTTGATGTACATGTTTCGGAAGAAAAACGCATGCAAATGTTGGTGAAAGAGGCCATGGAAAATGCGATAAAATTGGTGGTACCTATGGAGGTGGAATGGAAGATTGCTCCGAATTGGCTAGAGGCTCATTAATCTCTATTGAACCGGTAAAAACTAGGTCTATTATTAAGCGTATATTTGTTATTCATAAAAAAGAAACATGGATTTTTTGATTAAAGCAGCACAATTATTTTTGTCACTTGCGATTTTGGTGACCTTACACGAATTCGGTCATTTTATTCCTGCTAGACTATTTAAGACACGTATTGAGAAGTTTTATCTTTTCTTCAATCCGTTCTTTTCTGTGTTCAGAAGAAAAAAAGTAAATGGCGTTACGAAAACAGCTTGGTTTACCAAAGATTCCCCAAAAGAATGGAAGGAAGATCCAGACACCACTGAATGGGGATTTGGCTGGCTTCCACTTGGTGGATACGTGAAAATTGCCGGGATGATTGATGAGTCCATGGACACAGAACAACTGAAACAGCCAGCTCAAGAATGGGAATTCCGATCGAAAAAAGCGTGGCAACGATTAATCATCATGGTAGGCGGAGTTGTCGTTAACCTTGTTCTTGGTTTCATAATTTACATTGGTGTTGTTTTTACCTGGGGTCAAATGGAATTGAAACCCGTTAATTTGGAACATGGATTAAGTGTACACCCATATTTGGAAAAATACCACTTGAGTTCTGGAGACAAAGTATTGACGATTGAAGGAAAAGAAGTCTTGAATTTAGATGAGTTGAATAAAGGCATTATGTTTCGTGGAGCTCGAAACTTGACCGTTCTTCATCCCGATGGATCAAAAGAAGCCATTCGTTTGCCGAAAGAAATTGATCGCACCTTATTTCAAGTGGGTGCACTTCCTGCGTTTGGATTAAGATCAAGCGCTCATAGTGTAGGCGAAGTCGTGAAAAATTCCCCAGCGAAAGCAGCAGGATTAAAAAAAGACGACGTCATTTTAAGTGTTGGAAATCAACAAGTGACTTATTTTGACGAACTCTCTAAAGGACTTTATGAAGCAAAAGGAAAACGTACAGATCTAACCGTTTTACGAGGAACAGATACCCTTGAATTAAAAACAAAGGTGAAACAAGATGGAACAATCGGATTCCAAACGAGCGGAAAAATCCTGATTGATTCTAGTGCGATTCAAACGAAATATTATGGTTTAGGTCAAAGCATCGCGATTGGAATGAGCTATGGAAAAAATACGCTCTCTGATTATATTTCTCAGTTTAAATTTGTCTTCACGAAAAAAGGAGCTACATCTATTGGTGGATTTGCTTCCATTGGAAATATGTTTCCTCCAGTATGGGATTGGGAATCATTCTGGTTGTCGACGGCCTTATTGTCCATCATCTTGGCATTCATGAACATCCTTCCTATACCAGCACTCGATGGCGGACACGTGGTTTTCTTATTGTATGAAATGATCACGGGAAAAGAAGCGCCTCAAAAAGTATTGGAATACGCTCAAATGGTGGGAATCGTCTTATTATTAACCTTAATGGTTTATGCCAACGGGAACGACCTCATCCGTTGGATAACTTCTTTGTAATTATTCGTTTATGAGTACTTTTCAGAATTACATCCTGGGAGATTGGATGAACGGTGATGGAGTAGAAACACAACTATTTCATGCCGTAACGAACGCTGAATTAGGATCTGTTTCTAGTGCAGGAATTGATTATGAGCAGGTCCTAGATTATGGACGTCGCACCGGAGGAAGAGCGTTGCGTAAAATGACCTTTCAAGAAAGAGGACGAATGCTGAAAGCGCTTGCGCTTTTTTTAATGGAACGAAAAGAGCGTTATTATGAAGTGAGTTCGTGGACAGGAGCGACGAAAGTAGACTCATGGATTGACATCGAAGGAGGAATTGGAAACCTATTTGCCAATGCATCTTTGAGAAAACAATTCCCAGATTTACCTTATTATGTTGACGGTACTGCTGCGCCTCTTTCCAAAAATGGAACCTTCATTGGACATCACATTATGGTGCCAAAAGAAGGAGTAGCCGTTCATATCAACGCCTTTAATTTCCCGGTTTGGGGAATGTTGGAAAAAATTGCAGTGAATTTAATGGCAGGAGTACCAGCCTTGGTAAAGCCTTCAGAATATACATGTTACTTAACAGAAGTTGTCGTACGTGATATCATCTCTTCGAAAATACTTCCGGAAGGATCACTACAATTAATTTGCGGATTGGGTCGAGGAATTTTAGACCACGTAGATGCTAGAGACATAGTGACGTTTACGGGGAGTGCTTCCACTGGAAAATTACTGAAAGGATTGCCGCGTATTTCTCAAGAAAGTGTTTCGTTTAATTTGGAAGCAGATTCCTTGAACGCAACCGTTTTAGGTCAAAAAGCAACACCAGGAACTGTAGAGTTCGATTTGTTTATCAAAGAAACAGTTAAAGAAATCACCATTAAAGCAGGACAAAAATGTACGGCTGTACGAAGAATTTTGGTGCCAGAAACGTTAATTGATGAGGTTCAATCAGCAATTTCTGCGCGTTTAGCCTCTACAAAAATCGGAAATCCAGCGGAGGAAGGAGTGCGAATGGGTCCATTAGCAACAATACTTCAGGCAGAGCGCGTACGTGCATCTGTTGAACAGTTAAGCAAATCACAACGCATTGTATTTGGTGACTTAGATCATTTTGACATCATTGGCGCAACTGCCAAACCAGAGGCATTTTTCTCTCCAATATTATTTAGAAATGATGATCCGTTCCATCAAACGGCTTGTCACGATATTGAGGCATTTGGACCTGTTGCGACAATCATGCCGTATAAAGAATTGGATGATGCTATTGAATTAGCGAAAATGGGTAAAGGATCATTAGTTTCTTCTATCGTCACCCCTGATAACCAAGAAGCACGTGATTATGTTGTGGGTGCAGCAAGTATGCACGGACGTATTCTTGTCTTAAATGAACACTGTGCAAAGGAAAGCACGGGTCATGGATCACCGATGCCTTTGTTAACTCATGGTGGTCCGGGTCGTGCCGGAGGTGGAGAAGAAATGGGCGGAAAACGTGGTGTTTTGCATTATTTACAACGTACAGCCATTCAAGGACACCCTACTACTATAACAGCCATCACAGAGCAGTTCCAAGTAGGAGCAGAGATGCCAGAGGCGAACCCACACGTGTTTAGAAAGCACTTTGAGGAATTAGTGATTGGTGAAACAGTATTTACACACAAACATACTGTTACGGATGCGGACATTGTCAATTTCGCCAATGTTTCCGGAGATAATTTCTATGCACACATGGATGCGACTTCCTTGGAAGGAACGATTTTCGAGCGACGCGTTGCTCATGGATATTTTATTCTTTCCAAAGCAGCGGGCTTATTTGTAGACCCTAAGAAAGGACCGGTCCTTTTAAATTATGGACTGGAGGAAGCGCGTTTCACGAAACCTGTTTATCCAGGCGCGACGATAGGTGTGCGATTTACCGTGAAAGAAAAAGTGGATCAAGAAAAACGAAGCGAAGATGATATTGCTAAAGGAATTGTTAAGTTTCTAGTGGATGTCTATGACGAAACCGGAGAAACGGTCGCATTAGCAACAATCCTTACGATGGTTAAAAAATTGAACGATCATTAACACGCGTTTATAGAAAACAAAAAAGACAGCCTAAAGCTGTCTTTTTTTATGGGTTAATGATTTTCTATCCTTCAATTTCTTTGCGGATTCCTTCAATTTCCACTTCTAATTTATTCGTGTCATAATCCGTTTCCTCATCGTAGATATCGAAGTAGGGCTCGTCAAATGACTTCACAAATGACTTGCGTTCAAAGGTCAGTAATAGCGATGGAAGGATGATTAAGTTCGTAACCATTCCAACAAGAATAGTGATGGAAACCAATAGCCCGAGTCCTTTTGTTCCTCCAAATTGTGAAAACACAAACATGATAAACCCAAAGAATAAAATCACGGATGTGTAAAAAATACCGAGTCCAGTTTCTCTCAAAGAAAGTAAAATGGCATGCTTTACATCCCAAGAATGCGCGCGTAGTTCTTGACGGTACTTTGCTAAGAATAAGATAGCGTTGTCAACAGTGATTCCTAAGGCAATACCAAACACTAAAATAGTGGAAGGTTTCAGTGGAATCTTGAAGTAACCCATAATTCCTGCGGTAAAAAGTAATGGAATGATATTTGGAATCATGGATACTACAATGATCTTAAATGAACGGAACAAAAATGCCATTAGAATAGCGATGGAAATGATGGCAAAGACCAAACTTTGAAGAAGGTTAACAAACAAGTATTTGGTTCCTTCAGAGACAACAACAGCAGTTCCTGTAAATGTAGAAACATAATATTCTTGGTCAATAGCAGTTCGAAGTACTTTTTTAAAGTTTGGTTTACTCAAGTATGGACGTAGATTTTCAGGGTCTAAATCGAAGGACATTTGAACGTTGTTATTTCCTTTTGAAAGCAAGGCTGTCACATTGTTATAGATGCTTGAATAATTGTAAACTAAGGAATCTGCTGCTGATTTATTTCCTTTTGAGTATTTCGTGAACAGTCGTTCAAAATCTTTCTTCTCAGGATTTAAGATACTATCAACTTTCAGTCGCAACAAATCTACTTTATCTGAAACCTTATAGGATCCTAGCTCACGCATTTGCATACGAATACGCAAGGTGGTGTTTGAAGTGTCGATGAGGTTTTTCAACGAAATATTTCCACCATTCAAACTACTGACATCAAATTTATCGAAATACCGTTTCAAGCGTAATTTATCACGATTGGAAATCAAACGGTAAAAATCAGGATTGTTTCCGTGATAACTCATGTTGATAGACTTCAGGAAGTCCACATAAGACAGACTTTTCGAGAACAAGGTATCTTGAGCAAACGTCTGTTGAATCTCTTCAACTTTTTCTAATGTTTTTTGAGAAAACAGGCGTGCTTTCTGCTTGTAATTGACCGTAACTTCGAATGGAATGGAACCCCCAAAGTTTTTCTCAATGAATTTCAGGTCAATCAGAATTTGATCATCATTAGGAATATCCCCCGTAATGTTGCCCGTAGCAATGATTTTTGTCATTCCATAAAGTCCAATGACAACGAGTCCTACGGAAGCTACATATACCCAAGTACGGTATTTGCTTACAATAATGATCACATATTCTATGAATCCTTTGGAATAAACGCGATATAAATGCTGTAAGTGTCGAGGTTTAGGTGGTTTTGAGTAGGAAGCGATGATTGGGATAATACACAAGGATAGAATAAAAACGACCATGATGTTGATACTGGAAATTATTCCGAATTGCGCTAATTTCTCTGAACTGGTAAACGTCACGAATCCAACGGCTGTTGTTAAATTCGTTAGGAAAGTAACCGAGCCAATTCGACGAATCATGATGTACAATGCTTTGGTCTTCATGTTCGTTCGAACATATTCTTGATGATACCTTGTGATGAGGAAGACGCAGTTCGGTACACCAATAACAATTAACAATGGCGGAATCAAAGCCATCATTATCGATAATTTGTATCCAAACAAAGCGATGCTTCCAAGTGCCCAAATAACGGACACAAATACGACAATGTTACATTGAATAACAACCCGTATAGACCGGAAGAACATGTACAAAAGTAAAGACGATGCGATCACCGATAAAGCAAGGAAAATATACATTTCACTAACAATTCTCTTACCCATGACAACACGAATATGAGGGAGTCCTGCGAAGTATGTTTTACCGAAGTATGGAGCATAAGATTCAGCTAACTTTTCAATTTCAAAGACAACCTTAGATTTCTTTGGATTGGAAAGGCACTTCTCGTTCATGCTAATGAGCAATAACGATACGTTAGTTGAATCATTGTAAAGCATTCCTCTATAAATAGGATTATGTCTAATCTCCTTCTTAAGGGAATCGATACTTTTCTCTTGAAAAGCTGTTTTTGGATCACCAAAAATCTGATAAGGATCAAACTTTTGCTCTTTTAAGTTATTTTTTAAACCCCAAAGTGTTGCTTCGGAAATAACATTTTCTACGCCGTCGTATTTTAGGATTTTATAGGATAACTCTCTCCATTTGGTGAAGTTTCGCTTGGTATAAAGTGAATCCGTTTGAATGGCTACAACAATCGTTGAACCATCCTCACCAAATTCTAATTTGAATTTTTCGAAGTCCTGTTGAACCGGACTATCTTTCGGAAGCGTGTTTCCCACGCGGTTATCCACCTTTAACGAAGTAAAGGCAAAGTAACCAAAGAAAACCGTCAACAAAGCGATTATCGCTAAGATGTACAGTCTGTTCCTTAAAATGATACTTGCAAATTTACCCCACATAGATTGTTTCTATAAAAATCAAGAGGTGAAGTTAAGAATTATTTAGGAGAAACGGAGAAAACCAACCGTTGAGCATGCTGAAATAACCTGAAACGGTAAACCAAAGTGGTGTAAAAGTGTTATTCGTGTATCTTAATTGGAAAAAGCAGCACGTGGACAAAGACTTATTTAGTGATTTAACTAAGGGACCAAAGCATTTTGAAAAACATCTGCTGGAGGATGGTGAATATTGGTTCATGCGAGACTTTTTAAGCTTTGACCAAGCGAGAGGCTATGAGACTTTGTTACTGAATACCATCGAATGGAAACAAGAAGAAGTCTACGTCTTTGGTAAAAAATACAAAGAGCCCAGAAAAACAGCGTGGTATGGAGATGAAGACTGCGTGTACTCCTATGCCGGTAAAACAAATCACCCGACACCTTGGACCGATGCATTAGTTCAATTAAAAACCGACATTGAAGCACTTATTCCAAACACCAGTTTTAATAGCGTGCTATTAAATCAATACCGAGATGGCAATGATAAAATGGGCTGGCATTCGGACAACGAGAAAGAACTCGGAAAGAACCCGATTATCGCCTCTTTGAGTCTAGGGACCACGCGTTTTTTCGACTTTAAGCACAAACGAATAAAAACGCTCAAAAAACGCTTGGAACTTCCATCGGGATCACTATTAATTATGTGTGGTACCACCCAAGAAAACTGGCTACATCAGGTACCTCAACAAAAAAAAGTTATGGACTCAAGGATTAATTTGACGTTTCGAACAGTGAATCTAGGAATGAAATAAACGAAAAATCCCAAACAACCGAAGTCATTTGGGATTTAACTTTCTCGTGAAAGGTGGAAGCCCATTCACAAGGTTTTCAAAAACAAAAAACCCTGACGATTAAATCAGGGTTTTGTACTCGAGGCGGGACTTGAACCCGCACGCCCAAAAGAGCACAGGATTTTAAGTCCGGCGTGTCTACCGATTCCACCACTCGAGCATAGACGAGCGGGAGACGGGATTCGAACCCGCGACCCCGACCTTGGCAAGGTCGTGCTCTACCAACTGAGCTACTCTCGCTTATGTATTCATAGAAAACCGCTGTTTTCTTCCTCAGCTAAACATTGCTGTTTTCTTGCTTGGGGTGGCAAATTTAAAGTTTTTTTTCGTCTTACAAAAGACTTCACGAAAAAAAGACCGGATTAACCCTTCTTTCCTCGAAAGATGTTAAACAACCATGCTAACGGCAGTAGTAGGTCATAATTGTAAAATAAATCTTCAAATGGAATGGTGAACATTCG
>JBEDCT010000052.1:0-2632 GCA_041176665.1 Bacteroidota bacterium
AGGCAATTTGACTCTCTCGTTGCTCTTGGTACTGTTTCTTTTCTGACGAAACTGCTTCGACTTGTTCTTGCGTGTAGTTTCTGATGACAGCCGCTAAATCCTCTCCAGCTAAGGACAATTGTGCTTTGATGATCGATCTATTTTCTGACAACAAGTCCATGATTCCTTCGGAATTCTGCTGATACTGCAACAGGGCAACTTGCTTATTGATTTCCTCCAAGCTTTTCAGTACATCCACATTCGGAATTCCTCTTTGTTGATTGGCTGTCATCCAAGATTCAAGAAAGCTAACTTGCTCCGTTAGTTTCGCTACTTTCAATTCAAGTTGCTTCGTTTCTTCAATCCACCGTTGATTTTCCGTAGGATCTATGGTGCCGCTTCCACGTGCTAAGCGCTCATCCAGCAACTGCATCTCCTTGGTGAGTTGGACATAAGTTTGCTCTAATTCATTCGCCAAGTAATTGGTCAATCGCACTTGATTTTCCAAATTCACTTCTGCAGCCAAAAGAGAATCGGATAAAATGGCGATTAATGAACTGGTGTCCTTTGCAGACACACCCCAGTCTTGTTGCATTTTCTGTTCTGGAGTCAAGGTAAGCTTTCGGTTAAATGAAGCGAGATTCACATCCAAATTTGCTGCTAAGTTCATTTTTTGACTCAGCAATTGCATGGACTCCACTTGTTTTGGTTTGACACGATTGAAGACCTTTAATTGCTCTTTGGAATCAACCATGGCATAAATTAACTCCTGTTGCAGTTCCATGTCCTCCTCGACAAAAGGAACAACGAGTTCTTCTTTAAACAATTGGTTCGATCCAGTGACACTAATCTCCATTTGATAGGTTCCTGGTCCTGGTAGTCCGACCAAATAGCTTCCATCCCCTTGACTAATAAATGGACCGAATCGCTCATTGGTTTCAGGGACGATGAATTCCACTTTAACCGTCGAATTGGATTGATCGATTTTATCCGAAAGTACTCCCGTGAAAAAATAGAGTTCCTTGGGAGTTTCTGCCGCGCTCACCAAATACGTTTGAATGGCCGACAATTTTCCATTTCGATTGGAAGCAAAGTTGGCATTCCCATTGGATAAATCCGGGATGTAAAAATAATCGTCGTTTGGCGAAGAAAACGGAAAATGCAAATTCTCTACATTCGAACTGACATTAGTTTCCAAGGAATAAATGGCCCGATACAGGTCAAATCCACCCATAGACTGATGTCCTTTCGAGCTAAAATACAAATAGCCATTTTCCGCATCGAAAAATGGATACACTTCATCTTGCAATGTATTGACGAGACCTTGAATCTTTATGGGTTTAGCCCATTCGTTCTCGGTATTCTTTCTCTGCATGTAGACATCCAAATTTGGAGATTCCGGTCCGTAACTAGCAAAAACACGGAATTTCATCCCCCTTTTGAATGCGTAAATGGGCTCGTATTGATGTTTCGCGTTTTCTTTTGTAAAAACTTCACTTGCTTTGTAGAAGCTATAACTATCGTCTAAGAAAGTGTAGTGATCATAAAATGCCTCACCATAGGGTTGCGATTTCTTGATTACTTGCAAGGTGCGCATGTCCTTCATTCCAGCTAGGGCGGACTGACAAGCGTTAATTTCACTTTGTACATCCAAGGTCAGCGCTAATTTCGGGTCCTTTTCCTTTAAACGATTAAATTGCTGGATGGCCGTTTCAAAATAATACTGATGTTGGTAGATTTTACCGATGTAATAGTAGGTTTCCAAAGGGAAAATGGCATCCTTCTTCGCTAAAATAAAATCAAAATACTTGCGTGCATTTTTGATGTCCTCCGTGTAGTAAATACACGTCGCATATTTAAAATTTAATTCTAGGTTTTTCTGGTTTTGGGCGAGTAATTGGCGGTAATCCACTTTTGCACTTTCGTACTCCTTTTTATCGAAGGCAGCATCAGCTCTTTTCTTAATGGCAGTAACGGATTGCGCATATCCGTTCTGTACTGTTAGGAACAGCAAGAAACAAACAAAAAGGTACGAAATGGACTTTTGTTTCAACTAAGCATTGTATTTACTTGTCTACTTACGCTTTCTTAGCAAAAAGGTTCATTTTGTTTTCTTCGCCTTTCCACAAGCGCTCGATGTTTTTTCGATGTGCGAGTGTCACCATGACACCAAGAACCACGGTAAATACGATCATTATTCGCGCATCTTCCTGAATCATGAAATAACTTACAAAGGGAAAACAAAGTGCGGAAATAATTGCTCCAAGCGATACGTAGCGCGAACTCAGAAAAACAATCAGAAAAATGGTCACACAAACAAGTGCCGCATACGGATTGATTCCAATGACAATTCCCAAAGATGTCGCGACTCCTTTTCCACCTCGGAAATTGGCGAAAATAGGAAATACATGTCCAAACACTGCGCTAAAAGATCCGCAAAGTTGAAGAATTAAAAACTCATCCTTGTATCCTTCCAATAGATCGGAAAAGAAGTGAGGAAGACAAGCGGCAAGAACACCTTTGGACACATCTACAATCAAAACAAACCATCCGGAACGTTTTCCCAAAACACGGAACGTATTGGTTGCTCCCGCATTTTTGCTTCCATGTTCACGAATGTCCATACCATGAAACGCTTTTCCAACCCAAACAG
>JBEDCT010000053.1:0-2964 GCA_041176665.1 Bacteroidota bacterium
AAAAAGTCATCCCGATTTTAAAGAACTTCTTTTATTAATTGATATAAAAAGAGCAGAGGCCAGTTCACTGATTTTTGGAATCAAAACCGCTAGTACAGTAGTATCAGCGCATGAAATAAAAAACAAAATAAAAGGGGCTCCTTCCACTGCCAGTCAAACCGTTGGCAAATTCTTCGATTCATTCATTTTAAGAATGGAAAATGCCAACCGAATTGGCTATGCAGATGCATTTCAATTCACGAAAAACAGTTTGATGAATTTTAGAAACAAACATGATTTCAACTTTAGTGAAGTGACCCCGAGTTTTTTGGTGCGTTATGAAGAATACCTCGATGGTCGAAATCTGGCCCCAAACACCATATTTTTATATCTACGAACATTTAAAACGCTCATCAACTATGCCAGAAAAGATGGAGTTGTCTCAAAAGAATATGATCCATTTGAGGGCATCAGTTTTGCAAAATTCCGCCGAGTAAAAACTCGAAAACGGGCATTACCAAAAGAGACAATTTTAAAATTCATGAACCTAGATGTGCAGCCCAGTAGCCATCTTTACAATTATTGGAATTACTTCCGATTTAGTTATTTGTGTTGGGGAATGAACTTCATTGACACAGCCTACCTTAAATGGTCAGATATTCACGGAGACACACTGGTGTATACTCGACAAAAAACCGGCGATGAATTCAATATCATGCTCGCGCCTCAAGTGATAGAGATATTGAAATACTATCGCACGGCCAACCTCAACCCTTTGGCTCCCTACGTTTTTCCGATTTTTAATGAAATCCATGAGAGTGCAAAAAGCAAAAGTTACCGCATCAAAAAAGTACGAAAACAGTACAACGACGCCCTCAAAGAAATTGGTGAGTTAATGGGTATTTCCACCAAACTCACATCCTATGTAGCCCGACATTCTTTTGCGAACGTCCTAAGGCAAAGTGGAGTATCCACTACCATCATCAAGGATGCAATGGGCCATGAGAGCGAAGCCATGACTGAAGTCTACACATCTCAATTAGATGCTAGTATTTTAGGCAACACAATAAACAATTCACTTTTATAAATTTGTCAAATGGCATCCATAGATGATTTTTCTGAATTCACTATAGAAAGGTATCAAGCCCTATACGACAGAATTCGCGCAAAGCAAGTGAAGCTCGTTTCTGAATTTTCCATTTTATCAAGGGACAACGAGAAAGGTCTTGAAGTGGCGAAAGCTATTTTTATTCTAAATTCCTCCACGGATGTGGAACAAAAATTCTCAAGGGCGTTGGGTATTTTTGATTCTTGCTTTCCCCTGTGGTTCACAATGCCACAATTAATGGAATCAGTTGAGCCAATTAGATTGGAAATGTTGGAGGAATATGAACGTTCCCAAACTGTGTCCTACACAAAAACTTATTCAAAAACGGCAAAACGGTTTAAACTTTTTGGCTTTATCCCCACGCTTGCAAAAGTTGTGGAAGTTTATAATACAGCCGGGGAACTTCAGTATGCCGTGCATTTTGAATGGAACTTTAGTGTATCTAAATGGAAGGAACTTCGCAAGGCAAAGAACAAACAAGATGCTGATCAAATCTTGTCGACAATTTATTGGGAAAGTAAAATAGTTGATAAAAGACCCAATACCGTTGAGTCTCAGTTCCTAATTCGGCTGTATCGTGAACCAACACGAAAAAATCTTTTTCATGCAATTGTGAAATATCGCGCCATGAATGATTTTACTCAACAATTGTTAAATTTAGACTTCGACAGTTTCTCTAAGAATTTCAACATCTATCAAGATCCTAAAATTCTTCGTCAACTAACACTGTCAGAAATACCGCAGACCACTGAATTTGACCAAAACCATCACACTCAATCCATGGAAACCAGCAGAAAAAGACAAGCCATCGCTTATTATTATCTGTTGAACGCTGGTGGTGTAAAAGGCATTCTGTCGAACAAATCTGAATTCGCCCGATTTATGGCTTTCATGTCTGGTAGTGACTCCGTGGATGGGAACAAAACCGCAGCGAATATTTACAATACCTCATACTACCGCAACATCAAATTATTATTTGGAAGTAAAACCACCCAATTCAATCCCGCTGATCTGGATGCCGTCATCAAACAATTTGAAGAAATGGATCAGGGTCAAAACACCGTATTATCACAAGCCATTGAACAGCTAATAAAGGATAAAGAATCCTTAGAGTAACGAAAGTTGGGATATCCCAACTTTGGGCAAACGGGTATCCCAAACCTAAAAATCACCAAAAGATTTGCGAATAAAATAAATCGCAAATCAAATGAACGACGTAATTGTAATTAGCAAAGATGAGCTCGAAAGGATGATTCGGGCATCATTAAAAGAGGTGTTATCCGAAGTAAAAGAGGTAAAGCAGACAACTGAGGATGAGTTTTTAGATCTTCAAGGGGCCGCAAAATATCTCAAACTAAAAGTCACAACCATCTATGGGTACACTTCTCAAAGTCAAATCCCGTTTATCAAACGAGGCAAAAAATTGTATTTCGAGAAGAGTAAACTCGAAGAATGGCTGAAGGAAGGAAAGCACGAGTCCATATCAGAAATCCACAGGCGTTTGGGAGGAAGATAGTATGCTAAACTACCGTGATTCAAATATCCTTTTGTCTGAAACAATAGATTCGTTACAAGATGAACTACGCAAATATGCCGTATTACCCGATGCAAAACGCGGGTATGTTGAAAAGCAGAATACGCTCATTCTAAATTTAACCGCTGCCTACAATGGTATGCAAATCACCCAGGCCAAACTATGGCAAGCATTGGAAAATTGTATGGATGAGATGCGACAAATAGATCCCCATCTCAAGGGATTTACCATTTACATAACAGAAAAGCCTGCCGGTCACATGGCCCGAATTGATATAAACGCCGATGAATTATGAGTGGATTTAAAGAGTTCGTCCCTATTGATATTAAGGTCAACTCCAATG
>JBEDCT010000054.1:0-2844 GCA_041176665.1 Bacteroidota bacterium
CACTTGGACACTACGAGAAATTTGTGACGGAAACGTTCGGTTTTGACAAGGTTCTTCCGATGAACACCGGAGCTGAAGCAGTGGAAACCGCGATTAAATTGTGCCGCAAATGGGCCTACGAGAAAAAAGGAATCGCTGAAAATGAAGCTGTCATTATTGTGTGTGAAGGAAACTTTCACGGACGAACAACAACCATCGTTTCCTTCTCTAGCGATCCAGATTCGTTTCAGAATTTCGGTCCTTTTCCAGCTGGATTCGTTTCCATTCCTTACGATGACATTTCTGCATTGGAAGTAGCCATCAAAGGAAAAAATGTAGCTGGATTCCTAGTTGAACCGATCCAAGGAGAAGCCGGAGTTTACACACCTGCAGAGAATTTCTTGAGTGAAGCAAAACGCCTTTGTACGGAAAACAACGTGCTTTTTATCGCGGATGAAGTCCAAACGGGAATCGCACGAACTGGAAGTTTACTCGCTGTGTGTGGAAACTGTACGTGTGAACAAAAATGTGAACGTCAAACAGAAACGTATAATCGTCCGGACATCCTCATTTTAGGAAAAGCACTTTCTGGCGGTGTTTATCCAGTTTCTGCGGTATTAGCAGACGACGAAATCATGATGGTCATCAAACCTGGACAACACGGATCGACCTTCGGTGGAAATCCAATCGCAGCGAAAGTTGCCATTGCAGCGTTGGAAGTGGTGTATGAAGAAAACCTCATCCAAAATGCACGTAGACTTGGTTCCTTGTTTAGAAAAGAAATGAAGCGCATCATCGAAACAAACGACCTCATTCTTCACGTACGGGGAAAAGGATTGTTAAATGCGATTGTCGTGAATGATTCTCCGGATAGTCAAACAGCATGGAATCTATGTGTGGCGTTAAAAGAAAATGGTTTACTCGCGAAACCAACGCACGGAAACATCATTCGCTTTGCTCCACCTTTGGTGATTACAGAAAATCAACTGATGGAATGTGTTGAAATCATCGAAAAAACGATTCAAAACTTCCAAAAATAGGAGAACGCTCAATTATCCTTTTCATTACCCTTCTCGATTCGCACCAATTCCACTATATTTGGCCAAAAATTAGTAGACTTTGGTACAAAAAATTAAATTTGGAACAGACGGTTGGAGAGCCATCATTGCAGATGACTTTACCGTTGAAAACGTTGCGCGTGTCACAGAAGCAACAGGAATCTGGTTAAAGAAAACCTATGCGAATCCAAGCGTGATCGTTGGACACGATTGTCGTTTTGCAGGAGAATTGTTCATGGAAACAGCCGTGAAAGTACTCGTTGCTCAAGGAATTCCAGTGCGCATGTCACGTGGATTCGTTTCCACTCCCATGATTTCATTGGCCGCGTTTCAATTTGAATGCGAAGTCGGAATCATCTTGACAGCTAGTCATAATCCACCATCATACAATGGATTCAAATTGAAAGCATTCTTTGGTGGACCATTGGAACCGGAGAAAGTGCAAGAAGTGGAGGACATCATTCCAGATGTGTGTACAATCGATTATAAATCCTTGGATTTAAACGCCGCTATTGAAAGTGGAAAAGTTGAAATCGTGGACATCGAAACGCGCTACGTAGATCACGTGAAAAAGAACTTTGACCTCGATGCGATTTCAAATTCCGGTTTGAACTTAGTGTACGACGCGATGTATGGTGCAGGTCAACGCGTAATGCCCTTGATTTTACCGAAAACACAATTATTGCATTGCGACCATAATCCATCTTTCCGTGGTCAAGCACCAGAACCGATTGCGAAAAACCTGCAAGAACTAGAGGCATTCATCAAAGCAGATGGAAGCGTTTCGTGTGCTTTAGCAACGGATGGTGATGCAGATCGCATCGGATTGTACAATGGAAAAGGTGAATTCATAGATTCTCACCACATCATTCTTTTATTGATCCATTACATGGTGAAATACAAGCAAATGACTGGAAAAGTCGTGATTGCATTCAGTGTGACACCACGTGTGGAGAAACTTTGTGCTCATTACGGACTAGAAGTTCAAACAACGAAAATCGGGTTTAAGGAAATTGCATCTATCATGATCAAGGACGATGTCCTTCTAGGTGGAGAAGAATCCGGTGGAATTGCCGTAAAAGGACACATTCCAGAGCGCGATGGAATTTGGATGGGATTAATCATCTGGGAATTTATGGCGAAATCAGGTAAGTCACTAGACGAATTGATCGATGAAGTGTATGAAATCGTTGGTCCATTTAAGTTTGAACGTAACGACCTTCACATCACCGAGGACTTAAAACAAAAAATCATCGCGAATTGCAAAGCAAATAACTATACTTCCTTTGGGAAATACCAAGTCGCTGACTTAAAAACCATCGATGGATTCAAGTATTTCTTCGACGATAAACGTTGGGTCATGATTCGTCCTTCTGGAACGGAGCCTGTTCTTCGTACCTATGCCGAAGCACCTACGTTAGAAGAAGTACGTGAAATTCTGAAAGCGACGGAAGAAACGATTTGTCAGTAAGAGAATTTCAAGATTTTATGGAAGCCGGAAAGAAATTTTCGGCTTTTTTTATGGTCAATTTTATCCGAGTGCGACATCCAAAATCATCATCACCAAGAAGCCACCGATAAATCCAAGAACGGCTACATCGGTGTATTTGTCCCGCTGGGTTTCCGGAATGACTTCTTCCACTACGACAAAAATCATGGCTCCAGCGGCAAAGGACAATGCGAACGGTAAAATGGGTTCCATGTAGATTACGGCAATCGCTCCAATGACTCCAGCAATCGGTTCGACAATCGCTGAAAGTTGTCCATACATGAAACTCTTGAAACGACTCGCTCCTGCCCTTCTCAA
>JBEDCT010000055.1:0-14514 GCA_041176665.1 Bacteroidota bacterium
TCCCTATTTTTGCCTAAATTAATGAAATTATGGGAAGAGCCTTTGAATACCGCCGAGCAGCAAAAGAAAAACGTTGGGATAAAATGTCCAAAATTTTCCCCAAATTAGGAAAAGCCATCACAATGGCAGCTAAAGAGGGAGGTGTTGATCCATCTACAAACGCGAAGCTGAGAACTGCTATTCAAAATGCGAAGTCGGAAAATATGCCAAAGGACAATATTGAAGCAGCGATTAAACGTGCAGCTCAAAAAGATATTGCCTCATTTACAGAAGTGAACTACGAAGGAAAAGGTCCTCATGGTGTACTTGTTTATGTTGAATGTGCAACAGACAATCCCACAAGAACCGTTGCAAATGTGAAGTCATACTTCAATAAAGCAGGAGGAATGGTCGTTCCAAATGGATCTATGGAGTTCATGTTTGCACGTAAAAGCATCTTTGAAATCGTCAAAACACCTGAAATGGATCCTGAAATGCTGGAATTAGAATTAATTGATGCCGGTTGCGAAGGAATTGAAGTGGAAGAGGAGTTGATCATCGTTTCTGGTGATTATACGGCTTTCGGGACAATCGCTAAAGCCCTGGAAGATATGCAGATTGAGGTGCAAAAATCAAGTTTGAAACGCCTTCCGACAACTCCAGTAGAATTTTCAGAAGAACAATTAATTGACATTGAGAAAATGTTAGATAAAATTGAAGATGATGATGATATTCAACAAGTTTTTACAAATATTGCCTAAGACAAAATAAAATCAATCATTTTCAGTTATATTAGTCAGGACTCGTGCCTTATGATGAAATTTTATATTCGAACGTATTTACTGATTTCTGTCCTCTTATTTTTAGGGGCCTGCTCTACGGAGAGCAATACGTTTGTAAATAGAACGTATCATTCAACAACCGCCCGGTTCAATGGACATTTCAATGCGCAAGAATTACTTCGTGTTTCGTTAAAAACCTATTACGGAAGTCGAAAAGATGACTTCTATGGTATTTTGCCGATTAATCCATTGCCCAATGAAACGGAGGTTAAAGGAATGCTGCCAGCAATAGACACGGCTGTTTCGAAGTGTGCCAAAGTGATTTTGAAACACAGTATGCCAAGCGCCGAAAATATGTCCTCCAAACAAGCTGAATATAATACTTGGATTGATGAGAACTGGCTGACCGTTGGACAAGCATTTTTTTACCGCAGAGATTATGACAAAGCGCTCAGCAACTTTCAATTCGTAAGGCGCTTTTTTGTCAAAGATCCGTCCACTTATGCAGCAGAATTATGGATCGCCAAAATTTTTATTGAACAACGAAAATTTGCTGATGCTAAATTGATTCTCGATGGACTAAACGAAGTTGCGCAAGTACAAAAGAAAAAAACCATTAAGGATTACGTTCCTTTCATCAATAAGAAGGAGAAAAGCGAAGCTCCTATCATGAATAAAAGCCTGCAGTTCGAAATTCATAAAGCGTATGCTGATTTATCAGTGAAACGAAAAGAATATGAAGAAGCGATAAACGGACTTATACTCGCACTAGATAAATGTAAAAATGGCAAAGAAAAAGCGCGATTAAATTTTATCCTTGCTCAACTTTACCAACAAGCGAATCAGTTACCTGACGCGGAAAAATGTTTTTCTAAAGCGATGAAGGCTTCCGCTCCTTTTGATATCTCTTTTAATGCGCGTCTAAATAGAGCCGTTGTTGGAGGAGGGGAGAAATTAGCGAAGGACCTTAAACGAATGTTGAAGGATGCGAAAAACGCTGAATTTAAAGATCAGATTTATTATTCCATGGCCATGGTTGAACTAAATCGAAATGAAAAAGCGAAAGCTAAATCGTATTTGACGGAATCAGCCTTTTATTCCACAACAAATAAACGTCAAAAGGCGATGTCCTATGAAAAATTAGGTGATCTTTCGTTTAACACGAAAGACTATGTCTCTGCACAGAAATACTATGACTCTTGTGCACGATTCATCAATGAGGATTATCCAAATGGTGAACTGATCAAGAATAAAGCGGCAAAATTAGCTGATTTAGTCGCAGCCATCGAAACTGCGAATTTTGAGGATTCTGTACAACGAATCGCTAAAATGTCTGAAAATGATAGAGAAGATTTCTTAAAGGAAACCCTGAAGGAAATGAAACGCGAACAACAACGAAGAAAAGAACAAGAAGCAGCAAAATTATTAGCCCTGCAGCAAAATCAGACGACTACTGGAACAGTGAACAACGCCAACAAATTTATTTTTAATAATCCGAAGTTAAGGGAAGATGGATACAATGAGTTTCGCAAACTTTGGGGTCAACGTGACAATGAAGATGATTGGAGACGCAGCGAGAAAATCATACTAAATGACCCGTCTTTAAATGCGGCAAATCAAGATTCATCGGCAATTACTGCTCAAAATAAACCAACAAAAGATTCCCTGACCATAGAAGTCTTAAGAAAAAATATACCGCTTACAGATTCTACTTTTGCCCTTTCAGAACAACGCTTATTAGAGGCGCGATACACTGCCGGGATACTCTATAAGGAGGTATTGGGTGAGATGGGGCTAGCAGCCGGACAGTTTCAAGCGATTCTTGATATGTTCAAGAAAAATCCAACCGACTTATCTGCCGCTTTTCAGTTGTTTAAGTTGAATGAAGGGACAGCGGAAGCAGATACGTACAAAAATTACATACTTAAAAATTATCCTTCTTCTGACGCGGCCAATTTCTTTAGAGACCCTGATTTCTACGTTAAACAAAGAGAAAGTGCACTAAAAGATCAACAGAAATATGTGAAATTGTTGGAGAAGTATAACCAAGAAAGTTACAATCAGGTATTGTCAGAGACTCAACTTGTGGTAGATAATGACCTCTCAAATGCATTTAGAGCTGAATACATGTTGTTAAATGCACTTGCTTTTGGACAGTTAAATGAGGACAAAAAAGACTTAGTTCCTCGTTTGAATCGAATCATTGAGGAAAAACCGACAACCGAACAAGCTGCAAGAGCGAAAGAAATGCTCGCCATCATTAAAAATGGTTACTCGAAATCAGTGCCGGCAAACTTTGATAAAAAATCCATTTTTACCTATACGCCAAACTCGATCCAATACGTCTTTGTCCTTCTCGATGAAGATGAGGATATTGAAGATGCCCGAAATGCGATTTCCGATTTTTCAGGCAAAGGATTTAAGTTGGCAAAAGTGAAAGTTTCTCAGAAAATGACGATCACTGAAAAAGAATTTATTTTAGTCCAAGAATTTCAATCGGCAAAAATTGCATGGGAGTACATCAATGCGTACAAAGCAGGATTTGAATACTTAGATGACTTCCAAAACAATAAAATTTTCATAATTAATCAAGAAAATTTGAAAAAGTTAATAGAAACGTCGAAATTTGATGAATATAAAGTTTTTTACGACGATAATTATTAGCCCGCTATGTTAAGAAAAGAGTTATTTGGTGGAAATGCAACACACGATTCAAGCGATCGATTAAATAAAATTTTATCCGGCACTGAAATTACAGGTGACATTGTTTCAGATTCTAACTTATTGATAGAAGGTGAAATCATTGGAAACGTGTCTTGTTCAGGAAAGGTGATGATTGGCACATCTGGTAAGATCAAAGGAAACCTCGTTTGTGTGAATGCGGAAGTTGATGGAGCCATGGACGGTGAGCTAACCATCGAAAATTTGCTAGTGCTTCACTCTACGGCAAGAATCAAAGGTGACATTCAAACACTGAAATTGACGATTGAAGAAGGTGCTTATTTTGAAGGCGCTTGCGTCATGAAATCTCCAGTTTCAACTACCAGCATGAAATCCGACTTTGCTTTCGATGAGTAATCGAAAACCCAAGCCTAAAAATTCTCCATATTTACGACTGACAAGTGCTGGCCTTCAAATGGCCGGTGTTATTACGGCATTTTCCTTTTTGGGGTACTATTTAGACGCTAAATTTAAATTGGACACACCTTGGTGGACCATCATTTTAGGTCTGACTGGAGTAGGCCTTGGCCTGTACCTGATTATTCGTGAAGTTACTGAAATCTCCAAGAAAAATGATGAATAACGCCGCCTCTCGACTTGGAGGAATCTACCTCTTGATATTCGGAAGTTTTTATTTGTTTACGCTGTCTGATTTCTCAAAATTAGCAACAAACGACACATTCTTTTGCATCGCAACTTCGGCGTTTATTGAACTTGTAGGTATATTGATTCTTTACGCTAAGAAAAAAGCAGATCCGCAAGCTGACACCTTCCGATTGCTCATTATGATAACGGTGCAATTATTGTCCTTTTTGTCCGTTTGCTTGGCCTTGATTTACACAAATCAATCAAATGCACTCGTTCTACACTTACTCGGACTTGCGATGACATTGATTGTTGTGCAAACCATTTTTATCGTTCGACGGTTAAAATCCACGGATGAATTCTAGCATTAATTGCTGAATTTCATTGAATTTCGCAAAAGATAACGCCGAATACGCGTCGTAAATATCATGGTAATTCTTGTTTGGACCCATGGTATAGATGAAGAATGCAGGAACGCCAGCCTCCGTAAAGTAATGATGATCCGAATTAGCAGCTGGACCTCTGGGTTTTATCAGTGACAAATAATGTGAGGCATTGTTTAACTGTACCAATCGTTCAAATTCATTTTTGAAAAGCGTTGAATTTACACAGGTAATCCCCTCTTCACCACTTCCCATAATATCCATGTTCAATACAAAGCGAATCTTCTTCAAAGGAACGAGCGGATGTTCCACAAAGTACTTGGAACCTAATAATCCAATCTCTTCCCCCGCAAAGGCAATGAAAACTACATTATAATCATCTAATGGTTTTTTAAGCAATTCTTGTGCGATGGAAAAAATCATTCCGTTTCCGCTTGCATTGTCATTCGCACCTGGAAAATAGGTTGCTTGCCCCATTCTTCCTAGATGATCGTAATGTGCTGTAATAAATAAATAAGGCTTCTTTTTAGCGTGTTTTTTAGCCGGAATGAATCCTACTATATTTTGAGCTCGATGCTGCTTCAAAAAGCGCGTTTCAATCTGGAGGTTGATGGTGCTTTCTGTCCTGCGCTCAAATACCGAATCTTGCACCTGAATAAATGGATGGGTATTCGCGGTTTGACTAACAGACCAAGTAAATTTGTCCCGAGTGATTTCCATTACCGGTGCAAAGGAACTCAGTTCGCGAATGCGTGTTTTCATTACTTTTAAACTATCTGGACTTAAACCAAAAGATCGTACAGCCAAAATGACATTCTTAGGACACGGATAAAAACTGGCGGTAGACGCATACAGTTTCCGTACATCACACGTAACTACACGGTAGGATTGGCCAAATTGACAATCGGATAATGCACAAGAAGGACCAGAGTTCGGGGCAACAAGAAAATGGACCCCCGGAACCAAAGATTCTCCATCCATTTTTAGTTCACACGCTCCAGGAAAGGTTTGTACAGGGAAATTGAAGTCCTGAAAATAGCTACCCGCTAAAGGGAGAAGCCCAATTTCCTCAAAACTTTTAGCGATAAAGTTTGCGGCAATGGAATCTCCGCCATTCACATATCCTCTCCCATGAAATTGTGGAGAACAAAGTGTTTCAACAAATGATTTGGTCAGATTATTTTGACCAAAAACAGCAAAGGAAAATAGGCAATTAAGAAGCAGAAGTCGCATAACGACGACAGATTTTGAAAATGAAATCTTCGACAATTTCTGACTCTAAATCCCAATTGTAGGTAGATGAGAAGTCACTCAATTGCTCGCGCGCTTCACCCATATTCTGACAGGTATCTAATTTCTTTGTTGCCGACGAAAAAGCATCGCTAGAACCATCATATAGTTCGTTGATGAATTGAAGCTTTTCGTTTAAAGAAAATGAGCCAATAAGTGTTTCTAATGGAAACACCGAACGGTCAGAACGAATGGTTTGCTCGATTTGAAGAATCCAAGCGCTGTTGATAGATGTTGATTCCGGATTGGTAATGTCATCCAAGAAATTCGCTTGCGGTTCTGCAGAAACTGCGGGTTCTTGAATCTCAACACTTGCCACTTCCTCGTCCATGTGCTCATCCTCCAAGTCACTTTCCTCGATGTGATCACTTTCTGTAGTCGCTAAAAATTCATCGACAGATTCTTCTATTTCGGACTCTTCCGCTACAGGCTCATCAAGGTGCACCTCTTCAGTCGAGAAATCCATCGTTGGCGACGGTGTTTCAACAGCCAAATCGAATAAACTTGCTTCCACCATCGGGATTTCAGGTTCTTCTGATTGGAAATGAAGTGAAGGAACTTCTTCATCCAAAGTGACTTCCTCTTCCTCGCTCATTTCAAATAAGTCAAATGCGGGCACCTCAACTTCTTCCATCATTGGTGACGCCGTCTCTGAGAATGTTGGTTCAACGCTTGCTTGCGGAACGAACACGTTCGTTTCATATAGTTTATAGCGCAAGATGATCAGACGCTCATATAATTCTTTGGAATCTTCCACCAATAACTCCATTTCTGCTTGGGTCAAATGACCACTTTCCAAAAGGGAAAGTCTTTCTGTCAAGTTTGATAAGATTGTTTTCATCATAAGGACATGCTTTTTTCGGACTTTTCATTTAAGTTACTAACTTCGTTATCAATTCAACTGCTTGACTGAAACGTTGCTGTACCAAAATTAGAAAACATGCTGATTGGTGGAACGTTTTACCGTCAATTCTTTTGAAATAAATGTTAACAAACGATTGATTTATGTTTTTAGAGCAATTTCCGATGGAAGGAAGAGCAAATGGTTGGATTGAAGTCATCTGTGGTTCAATGTTCTCTGGAAAAACAGAGGAACTTATTCGTCGAATTGGTCGAGCCGAATTTGCCAATCAAGCTTTGCTGCTTTTTAAACCAACAATCGACAATCGCTTTAGCGAACAAAATGTGGTGAGTCACAAAGGAAGTTCCTTTGAAGCGGTGATTGTTGAACATGCAATCGATATATTAAATCACTGGCAAAATCAAAAAGTGGTTGCCATAGATGAAGCTCAATTCTTTGATGATTCTATTGTTGACGTATGCAATGAATTAGCCAATAAGGGAGTACGGGTGATTATTGCCGGACTTGACATGGATTACCAAGGAAATCCTTTCGGACCCATGCCGAAACTAATGTCCATCGCTGAATATGTAACGAAAGTACACGCCATTTGTGTGTCTTGCGGAAACTTAGCACATTACTCTCAACGAACAGTGCAACAAACCGAACAAGTGTTAGTCGGTGCAATTGAGAAATACCGTCCACTTTGCAGAACGTGTTATCATCAGAAATGAAATTAGAGCTAACCTATACAGATTTTTGTTTCCAGATAAATGGAAAACACGAAGGTGCTCCGTATCCACATCTGATTCAAGAAGTTGTTTACGATACACGGAAAATTAATCCCTCTGCTGGATTGGTTTTTTTCGCCTTGACTGGATCTTTTCGAGATGGACACAGCTTTATTTCCAACGCTTACGAAAAAGGTGTGCGCGTTTTTGTCGTTCAACATGTACCTGCTCATCATTGGAAAGACGCACATTTTATTATTGTTGATCATACCTTGGCATCCTTACAATTGCTCGCGAAAAACTACAGAAATCACTTAGCTTATCCAATTTTGGCTATCGCAGGTAGCCTCGGTAAAACGACTGTGAAGGAATGGCTTTACCATTTATTGGCAGGTAAATTGGAGGTTTTCAGAAGTCCAAAAAGTTTCAACTCACAATTAGGAGTGGCTTTATCACTTCTACATCTTCCTAAACATGCTGATTTAGCGATTATTGAAGTAGCGGCAACAAAACCAGGAGAGATGGGAATACTTGCCGAAATGCTTCGGCCAACACATGGAATTCTGACGAATTTACTTCCATCACATGCGAATGAATTCAACGATTTTCAACAGTATTCAAAGGAAATAAGTTCACTGTTTGACGGTGTTAACTGGCTCATTACTTCTGAAGAAACCAGTAAATTATCTGAATTGTCGTGTAAAACGATTCATGTACAGCCACATGTGCTTGATTCACTCATTCCTTTTCAAGATGACATCAGTATTCAACAATCCAAATTAGCGATTGCTGCGGCAAATGAATGGATTACCATTGATGAGCAACGAATCATATCGCTCCCAAATTTAGCTATGCGCTTGGAAACATTTGAAGGAAATGATGGATCGTTGATTATAAATGATACGTATACCATGGATAAAGAAGCTTTTAAAAGTTCTTTGTCTTACCAATTATCTATTGCGGGTAAAAAACACCGTATCGTGCTTGTCGGACTTTCTGGAGATAATGCCACATTATCGAACGATATTCGTGAGCTTTGCCATCAATTCGAAGTCGATGAGGTGCATTTTTTACGTCAAGATGAGGAATGCTCTTTGGTCTTGAAAAATGCGGTAGTTTTGGTAAAAGGAGAACGTTACATGCAGCGTGTTGCTAATCGCTTGAAATGGAAACAACACAAAACACAATTATCCTACAACCTTTCTTCCTTAAAACACAACTTAAATCAGTACAAGAATAGCCTCCATCCTGAAACGAGAATGTTGGCAATGGTGAAAGCCCAATCGTATGGAGCAGGCTTAACAACCATGGCTCAATTTTTAGAAAAACAAGGGATTCATTATTTCGGGGTAGCCTATTCTGATGAAGGAAAAGAATTGCGAAAATCAGGAATTAAAACACCTATTTTGGTCATGAATGCGGAGGAAGAAGGAATGGAAACCTGTGTCGAATTCAATCTTGAACCAGCGATCTATGATTTTAATCAACTGGATGAATTGCTCAAAGTATTGATTGCACAGGAAAAAACAGCATTTCCTATTCACATTAAAATGGACACCGGAATGAAGCGCCTGGGTTTTTATCCCGATGAGGTTCAAAGGCTAATCGAAGTGTTGGCAGCTCAACCTGAGGTGATCGTGAAAAGCGTGTACAGTCACTTGGCTGAAGCTGACGATGAAGAATCAACATTTACTCAGAATCAAATTGCACAATTCGATGAATGTTGCAAGCAGTTCGAGTCTTATTTGTCCTACCCATTTCTTCGACATATTCTAAATTCAGAGGGAATAGCTCAATATCCAAACGCTCAATTTGACATGGTTCGGATCGGAATTGGATTATTTGGATTAAGCTCGAATCGTTCTTTTGAAAAACGATTGAAACCGGTGATTGAATGGACCAGTAGCATTTCCCAAGTGAAATCAATTCGTCCGGGAGAAAGTGTTGGTTATGGACGAACTTTTGTCGCTAAAAAAGAAATGCGAATTGCCATTATTCCAATCGGATATGCAGACGGATTCAAACGAAGTTTGAGTAATGGAGTGGGGGCGGTGTACATTCAAAATCAACGTTGCCCTGTCGTTGGTCGCGTTTGCATGGACATGATTATGGTCGATGTAAGTGATTTAAAGATTCAAGCGAATGCGAAGGTTGAAATTATTGGAATAAACCGCGGCTTATCCGAATTCGCAAAAGAATGTGATACAATTCCTTATGAAATACTTACATCCATTTCACCACGTGTTCACCGAAGTTATTCCGAAGAGGAATAAAGCTTATTTTTGTTTTAAATCCAGCATATGAAAAAACTAGTCACTCTACTTTTCTTGCTTTTCGCTACCTTACAATGGAGTGAACTCGTTGCGCAAGTTACTCCTGCTGACACGAATTTATACCGTGTGGTAAAATACAATAACCAAGAGTATATTGGGCGTATTTTGAACGACGATGGACGCGAAGTGCTCCTGGAAACCACCGCACTGGGAAAAATATACATTATTAAGTCGGACATTCAATCCATTACTTTAGTGAATCGCGCTTCAGATTTTGTTGGTGATGAATACCGAGGTACAGGTGTATTTACGACGCGTTATCAATTTAGCACAAATGCATTCCCGCTTCAAAAACATGAAAATTATGCACTTGTAAATTTGTATGGACCCGAAGTGCATTTTTCTGTTTCGAAGAATTTCTCAGTTGGTTTCATAGCTACATGGATTGCGAGCCCAATTGTATTGGCGCTGAAATATACGATTCCAACGAGAAATGAAAAACTGAATTTCGGATTTGGAACCCTGTTAGGAAGTGCAGGTTACTTGAATCAAGGCCGAGGGTATGGTGGACTTCATTGGGCTATGGCTACGTATGGAGATAGAAAAAACAATGTGACTTTATCTTTAGGTTATTCCTATTTGAATACGGGAATCCAATCGGGGGAACAAATGTATGAACCTGGAACCTATCCCATTACGCTCACTAATGGTTATTGGGGCTTTGTTAACCTAACTCCTATCAATTTTAAAACACCTACGATAAAGGCACCTATATTGGGAATTGCCGGGCTTGCCTCTGTTGGTAAAAAAGCAAGTTTTGTATTTGATATGATGTTCATATTTGGTAAAAAAGTTGAAGAGAATAGAAGTCAAATATACCAATATGTTTATGATCCGATAACTGGGGATCCTTCCCACACGTACGTAGGACCAATAAATTCAGAAACAAAAACGACAAACTCCCTCAACTGTTTAATCATGCCAGGAATGCGTTTTCAAAAAACGGAAAATACAGCTTTCCAAGTTTCTTTAGCTGGGGTAATTGGATACTCAACAACACAAAGTTCTGGACAGTTGACATCAAAACGATATTCCTTCCCAGTTCCAATGTGCACATGGTTTTATAAATTTTAAGTATGCACCGACTTCAAACTGATCTGTTAAATTTAGTACGCTTAAAGTTAAATGGAGGTGACTCCATGGGCTACGTGCTAAGCGACGTTTTACACGTAAGTCAAGATGCTGCTTACCGTAGATTAAGGGGAGAAACGGCATTAACCATTTTTGAAGTACAAAAGATTTGCAAGGAATTTGACATTTCTTTCGATGCACTCATTGAGCAAAAAGCAGGTAATGTAGTTTTTGGTTATACGCCATTAAATGCCTACGATTTTAGTCTGGAATCTTATCTCGAGGGTATTTTAGAGTCATTCCAACGCCTGAAATCATTAGAAGACCCTCGCATTATTCTCACGATTAACAATGCCCACTTTTTTCAATTAATCAACGTGCCTCAGCTCTTGAGATTCCGTTTGTTCTTTTGGGCTAAAACGCATTTGCAGATTCCTGAATATCAGAATATCCTATTTAAACATGAGAAAGTTACTGAACGTGCATTTGAATTAGGAATGAACATCGTTTCTATCTATAATTCAATTCCGTCAGTGGAGATTTTTGACCCAGAGTTGATGCGTGGATTCATGAGACAGATTCTTTATTATTACAAGTCGAACCAGTTCGAAGATCCTTCCTACGCACTTTTTCTATGCGACCGCGCCATCATGTTCTCACAACATTTAAAAGCACAAGCTGAATGTGGAAAGAAGTTCATTTACGGCACGCATCCCCCTGAACAAGGAAACCAATTTGAAATGTACTTAAATGAAACCATTAATTCTGATGCAGCTTTCTATTATGAAAGCAAAGAGAAGAAAGGTTTATACGTGACACATAACATCATGAATTACCTTCAAACGACAAACCCACAATATGTCTCAGATTCCAAGCAAGTGTTAGACAAACAACTAGCTAATTCAAGTTTGATCAGTGTGGTGAATGAAAAAGAACGCAATAATTACTTCTTTGAATTCGAAAAAACCATCAATATGTTCCGTAAAAAGATTGAAGCGGATATAGAATTCAATTCTTAGTTGCGAAAATCGCAAATAACAAATCTCCCTTTGCTTAATTCAGTTTTCATATTCGTGAAAAATGCAGAAATATTTGCAGTATAAATTTAAAATTTAAACGAGATGAAAAAAACACTTTTACTACTTGCTACTTGTCTGATTGGAATAATGAGTCAGGCACAAACGGAAACAATGCCAACGATTGCTGTGGCAAATCCAAATGTGAATGGTTTAACGCTTAAGCCAGAATCAGTTGCAAAAATGATGCGTTTGGAAACCATCAAATTGAACAAATACAAAGTCTATGACGAATATGACATGGCGGATGTGATGAAAGCGAAAGAAGAATTCCGAACGAATTGTTATGGTCAAAATTGCTTGATTAAATTAGGGACAGAATTGAACGTTGATTACGTCATGTGTGGAAGTGTAGATGGATTGGGGAACAAAATTGCCTTGACAGTAAAAATTGTCGATGTAAAAAATCAAACATTATACAAGTCGACAGTTAAAGAATTCGACAACCAAGAAACAGAAATCCAACGAATGCTAGAAATTGTCTTGTATGAAATGCATGGTTTTACCGTGGATAAGGTAATTGCCGATCGCTTAACTTTCAAAAACGAGCCTATTACCTCTAATAACATTGGTAAAATCAATAACTCTGGACCACGTATTGGTGGAGCAGCTTTGGTCGGTTCCTTGAATGAATTTGCTACGCGTCCAACGTCACAAGGTGGACTTGATATCGCGCCATTTGTCTCAATGATTGGATACCAGTTCGAAGGACAATACGTTGGGACAGAAAACTTCTCAGCATTAGTGGAAGGAATCGTAAACGTTTCTGGATTGGAGCAAGGTAAATTTTTGCCATCCTTTACGTTGATGAATGGTTTCCGCTTTGGAAAAAATGGATGGGAATTTGCTTTTGGACCAAGATTGAGTATTAAGCACACAAGCGACGGATTCTTCGATGAGAACAATAAATACGGGGTACAAGACAAATATTTTTCACGTAGTGACTGGTACCAACACTCGATGTTAACAGGGGATTCCCTCGCGTATACTTTTGAAGAAAACTTAGACATGAGAGGAAATGCCAAATTAAGCACAAGTTTTGTGATTGCGTTTGGACGCACATTCCGTGCGGGATCATTGAATGTTCCAGTCAATCTCTTCTATACTTCGCAAAAAGGTGGTGGATTTGCCGGAATTAACGTTGGATTCAATGTTCAAAAAAGTAAACAACCGATTAACAAACCAGCCCCAAAGAAAGGGTATTATTAATAGAAGGGGCCTCGGCCCCTTTTTTTGTGCATTGTTATGACGTTGCGCTTTGGTATTTTGTAAATTTGTTCGAAGCAAGTTCACCCTCTAGCGCAATAAGTTGAATGATTGAATTAACACGAGAAATACATTTTTGGCAAACCTGGTGGTTCTGGGTGTTGACAAGCGTCATTTTATTTTTTGCCATATTTATTTTTATTCGCAGTAGAATCGAACGATCGCGCAGAAATCAAGTCCGCTTGGAAGTAAAAATTGCCGAACGAACCAGAGAAATACGCCTCCAAAAAACCAAGATTGAAGAGCAAAACAGACTCATCGAAGAAGAAAAAAACAAGGTACTCCAACAGCAAGCCCTACTTCAAACAGAAAAAGACAGAACAGAACAATGGCTAAATAACACATTGCCTTCAGAGGTGGTCATCGAATTAAAGCGTTCTGGAAAAGTGAAAGCGCAAGGATTCCAACAAGTGTCGGTCATGTTCACAGATGTGGTCGGATTTACTCGGATTTCAGATACCATGCAACCAAGTAGAATCGTTTCTAAACTAGATATTCTTTTTCAAAAATTTGATGAAATCATTCAAGCAAATAACTTGGAGAAAATTAAAACCATTGGAGATGCCTATATGTGTGCAGGTGGTGTCCCAATTGAAAACTCAACCAATCCAATCGATGCCTGCACTGCAGCTCTCCAGATTCAAGCGTTTATGGATAAGCTCAAGTATGAAGCCATCGCGGATCATGAAGATTTTTGGGAGATTCGCCTTGGAATAAATACCGGACCCGTAATTGCCGGAATTATCGGAAATATTCGACTGGCATACGATATTTGGGGCTCAACAGTAAATCTAGCTCAACGAATGGAAATGTTAGGTGAACCTGGGAAAGTAACCATCACGGGCAATACATTTCAATTAATTGAGCCGTATTTTGAATGTGAATACAAAGGAAAAGCGCTAACGAAATCACGCGCGAAAGTCGATACGTATGTTGTCAACCGCATAAAACCAGAGCTTTCGGTGAATGGAGAAGGTTTGTTGCCAAATTCGCGTTTTGAGGAAATCAAGAAATTACACCATTATAGTTCGATTAAATACTACAAAACGGAACACAACGTCCTTTCTTTTTTAGAAAAGAACCTGTCAGATAAATTGTATTATCACTCATTGAAACACACAAAAGATGTGGTGAAGTCTATTGAAAGAATCGCATTGCTCGAAGGAGTAACAGATGAGGGACTATTTTTGCTGAAAACTGCGGCAATTTTGCACGATGCAGGATTCATCGAACGATATGATAACAATGAAGAGATTGGCGCACGAATGGCGACCGAAATACTTCCGAAATATGGTTACACAGAACAACACGTTAAAACCATCGTCGAGCTAATCCACGCAACTAAATTTCCTCATAAGCCAATCAATAAACTCCAAGAAATTATCTGTGATGCTGATTTAGATTACCTCGGGACAGATGATTTTGAGAAAATTGCAGACCGTCTGCGTCAAGAACT
>JBEDCT010000056.1:0-3399 GCA_041176665.1 Bacteroidota bacterium
TCAAAAATGGCAGAAATACCAATCGTATCCGAAAGAACCCCAGCTGGAATAACCAAGGTATCATCGATGTATGGATAATCTTCTCCGTTAGTCGCCGTTCCACTTAACAATACTTGAACGATGAGGTTTTCTGTTGCGTCCGTGCGTCCGACAATGAATCCTGCAAAGCCACAATCTTCAATCAATTGTGTTGGACCCGTGACATCGACTTCAATAGGGAGTTCAACTTGACAAGCCACTACGCGGTATCCGAATGTTCGAATTTTCGTGTTGATTAAGATGCCATTTCGGTATTCCTTTACAGCAACTCCCGCCACATAATTCCCGATGAGATTTGGTGTAAATGCCATCATTCCTGTTTGTGGATTGATGGTAATGTTGGAACCTGTTCCAAAAGGAACCAATTCTGTGTAGGTAGGATTCCAGTTTACTGGTGCATAAGGTCCGGCTGTTTCTGGGTTCGGAACAACGTTCGCAATACTTCCACCGAGCAATGGCGCCATGAGTTCGTAGACGAGTGAGTCTCCGTCCGGATCAAAGGCTGAATGGTCGAAGTTTAAAGTGTTTTGAGAACAAAGTACAAGTGGTGGATAATTGATGAAGCGAGCCCCTTGATTTGGAACGTTGATTAACGAAGATCCAGGTATATAGGTTGTTAAGGTAATTCCATTATTGGAAGGATCCACAATATTGTCAATGTTTCCAGTCCAACAACAACGTTGGTAGGATAAATAATATCCCTCAACGTTAAATGGCAAAGTGATGGTGTCAATGTAAATAGCACGCTCAACACAAATGTCGTTCGGTGGCGTCACACATGGATCATCATAGACAATTGGAAGGATGTTTTGACTGAAAATACTCACGTCGTAAGACGCGTAAATCGTTCCATCCATGTAAAAAACGGTGTAATTCAATGGTGAGTCGAAGCCTGTAGCAGAGTTACAATCACGGTAAATTTCAATGGTTACTTTGTATTGGTTGTTTCCTAACGAATCATAGTAAATTTCTCCTCCAATGATGTGAGAAGCTTTTGATTCAAAAGAGAATCCAAGGCATAGAAATAGCGTGAGTAAAGGAAAAAAGAGAGAACGGGTCATTTTAAACATATGATTCATCATTGAAGCCACTTGGGGCTGATTTTGCACAAATTTACGACTAAATACTTGATGTCTTGTTGGAACAAGTTCAAATATAGACAGCAGAGTAATGACGTAGAAAAATCGTATATTAGTTGCACGATGTTGCAACGATTTTTTCTTTTGGTCATGTTATGCGTTTTATTCGTCTTTTCGAATGTCGCTCAAGGTGCTTTGAAATCCTTAAGTCAACTAACGACGAAACTTGAGGACGCCAAATCGATAACAGAAGAATTAGACGCTAAAATCGAGTTAATTGATTTTTATGCACAGGTAGACCCAAGAAAATGGAAAACTTCTATTGCGCAATTAAAAGCAAAGCGAAAACGATATCCAACCAAAGAGTCGCAACAAAAGATTGATTTGATACTTGCAGAGTTCTTGCTGAAATCTGGAAATATTGAGCAGTTTAAACTCCATTTTTCCACTAAATTATCAAATGTAAAAGTCCAGTCAAAAAACCTTCGTTTTCGTTTGAACCGGATTCGCTTTGAGTATCAAATAGCCTTGAATAATTGGGGGCAAGCAAAGGAAACGGCAGATTCAAGTTTGCGATTATTGCGTAAAAACAGGAACAATGCACGGTCATCGTTGATTTACCAAGATATATCAAGACTGTACATGAATAGGTCCGTACGCGACTCCGCTTTTTGGGCATCTGATCGAGCGATTTCGTACGCCAAAAGATCTCAGAGAAGAGAAGTGTTGGTGCAAGCACTGCAAAATCAAGCACGGAATTACGGTTATTTTTTAGATTTAGAAAGCGCAGTTCAAAAGGAACTTCAAGCGATTAGGCTGGCAGAGGAATTACATGTTGACCATTTTAAGATTCACTCCTTCATTCAAATTGCACTGTATTCTTCATATGTGGGCAATTGGACAGAAGCTTTAGGTTATTTAAAGCGTGCGTTGCAGTTGGCAAGAGAATTTCATGACGATCAATCGATAGCCATCATTGAATTGAATTTCTCGAAAGTCTATTTACATCAAAGTCAAGTGACCTTGGCCTTATATCACGTGCAAAAGGCTCAACGCGCGTTTTTACATGAAAAGGATCTGTATCATGGTGCTCAATGTGCTCACTCCATTGGAAATATTGCATCGGTGCAGGGTAACATTGGTTTGGCGAAAGTATCTTATGAACAAGCGATTTCGTTTTTTGAGAATGCGAAAATGGAATCAGATTTAGCTGAAGTATATCAAGATTATGGCCAATTATGTATTCAGATAGGAGACCTAACGAAAGCAAAACAATACCTGGGACTTTCGATAAAAAGTGACAACATTGTTCATTCGATTAGTTTGATTGACCGATATAAATTGCTTTCGATGTTAGCCATGAAAAATGGAGATTTGCGTAACGCGTTAAAATTTCAAAATGATTACATCCAATTTTTAGAGTCCAATTCAATCAAGCGGAATGATTCGAAAATTGCTGAATTGACATCTAGTAATCTACGAGAAGAACGGGAGCGTTTGATTGAGTTACAGCAACGCCGAATTGAAAAGGAGAATAAGGAACAGGAAATTTTGAAGTTGCAAAAAGACCGAGTATTGTACATTTCTTTGATCATTATTTTTGCCATTGTCTTCAGTTTAGTGATTTTGATATTACGGATGAAACAAGTGCGGTCGCGACAGGAGCAAAGGGAAGCGGAGCTGTCACAAACCTTGTTGCGAACTCAAATGAATCCACATTTTGTGTTTAACGCGATGTCGGTGATTCAAAGTTATATTTACGAGAATAATCCAGAGAAATCCTCACAGTTTCTCGTGAATTTTTCACGTCTAATGCGCTTGATTCTTGAAAACTCGCCAAAAGAATTTATCCCACTAGATTTAGAACTAGAGATTTTGGATAAATATTTAAGCACACAAAAGATGCGCTTCGAAAATCGCTTTACTTATATTTTAACTATTTCGGAGGACTTGCTCACTAAGAAAGCAATGGTTCCACCGATGATTACTCAGCCCTTTATCGAAAACGCTATTGAGCACGGACAACTGCACAACGTAGAAGGGGGACAAATCATCGTGGAAATGAAAGAGGTAAGTGGAAAATTGAAAATCACAATCTCAGATAATGGAGTGGGTAGAAAAAAATCGGCTCAAATGAAAAAAATTCGCACCCACAAAAGCATGGCGATCGATATTACGCGCGAACGTATCGAAATATTAAATAAAAAGTATAAATTTAATGGAAGTTTGACTTTCAGGGATTTATACGATCAAAAGGAACATGGTACACTCGTGACTATTG
>JBEDCT010000057.1:0-3071 GCA_041176665.1 Bacteroidota bacterium
ATGTGATTTTTGTACACATCGCGTTGAACGATTGTTTGTCCATCACCGTGATTAATCCATGCTGCAGGACGATCAGCTGTCAATACCAACAAAGGAATCGAACGGTAATACGCTTCAGATACGGCAGGATAATAGTTCAGACAAGCACTTCCGGATGTACAACACAACGCAATGGTTTCGCCTAATTCTTGCGCCATTCCGAGTGCAATGAATCCGGCAGAACGCTCATCGTGCACCACAAAAGTCTCGATTTCCGGATGCTCATCAAAGGCAATGGAAAAAGGCGCATTTCTCGATCCAGGAGAAACGACCACCTTGCGAATGCCGTAAGCCAAAAGCTGATCGACAATCAATTGCACCATGATTTTTGAGCTGGAAATCATCCCGCAAAAATACCAAAATTTAAAGGAGGTTTAACAGCGTACGGCTTTTATTTTCGGTTTCTTCCCATTCTTTTTCGGGAATCGAATCTGCGGTAAATCCACCACCGACGTAGAGGTAAATTTGATTACCTTGAATTTGAGCGCAACGCAGGTTCACATAAAGGTTCATGCTTTGTTCGTCCATGCCTCCAATCATACCTGCATAGAATTGACGTTCATGTTTTTCCTCGGACCGAATCCAGTCTAAAGCATGATCTCTTGGTGTTCCACTGACTGCCGGAGTAGGATGGAGGTCCTTGGCGATGTTCCACGCTTGATCAAGCGAAGACTTCCATTGAAAATCCGTGCGTAGATGCGCGAGCGGACCCGCAATGACTGTTTTTGGTCCATCGGAACGCAATTCCGAAACACCATGTTTCACTAAGGTTTGTTGTAAAAACTGACTAACGAAATCCTGTTCTTCGATTTCCTTTGCACCCCAAGGACTTTCGTCCTCCGCTTTCTTGGTTCCAGCGAGGGACATGCTTTCGAAGGACTGATTTGTTCCTTTGATCAATACTTCCGGAGTCGCACCGATCCATTCTCCCAACACGGGATCATTTAAATAGTAAACGAAGGCCTTTGGATATGCCGCTTCCAAGCGCTCGAATAGTTCCGCTCCTGAAATGGCTAGATGAGCTGATTTTATGCGCGAATAGACCAATTTTTCCAAGGTTGATTGTTGCAACAAGGACACTAGGTTTATAGCCTGATCAATGTACGCTTCCTTGGAAATACAAAAAGGAGCTTGTTGTTCTTGTGTGTAAGTGAAAGTTTCCTCTGATTCTAAAAAGGAATACTTCAATTTATTATTGAAGTCACTAATTATAAATCCTTTTAAAACAGACTCTTGCACTTCTTTAAAGCATCCTTTTTTGGAAACAATGTCTTGACCAGGAAATCGATAAAGGAGCATGCGATGAGTACTATTTAAAGCAAAGATACGGATTCTTAACATTAGCGAAACGCAAGGCGGCATTTGGACGGGATTAGTTTTGTACTTTTGCACCTTCAAACTGAATCATCCCATGAAAATTCTCTTTACCTACCTCGGACGTTACAAATCACTGGTTTTTCTAGCACTTGCTTTGGCAACGATTAACCAAGTATTCTCCTTGTTGGATCCCTTTATTTTTGGTAAAATCCTCGATCGTTTTGCTACGCATCCGAAAGATTTTACGGAATCACAATTTATCAGTGGAGTGGGATGGTTAATTGCTGCTGCGATTGGAGTTGCCATGGTGAGTCGTACCGCAAAAGCATTTCAGGATTACAGCATCAACTTGATTATTCAAAAGTTGGGAGCGGATATTTACACGGACGGATTGAAGCATACTTTGCAAATCGCCTACAATGAATTCGAAGACCAGCGCAGTGGGGAAACATTGAACATCCTTCAGAAAGTGCGAACGGATGCTGAACGATTCATCATGAGTTTCATCAATATCTTATTCGTTTCGATTGTGGGATTGGTTTTCGTGATGGTATATGCCTTTACTGTTCAACCAGGATTGATCTTGTTGTACTTATTTTCAGCAGCTGGATTGAGTTTCTTCATTAGCATCTTATCCAAGCGAATAAAGAAAGTACAAATGACCATCATGAGCGAAACGAAGCAATTGGCGGGAAGTACCACAGAAAGTTTGCGCAACATCGAATTGATCAAAAGTTTAGGACTAACACAACAAGAAACGGATCGCTTAAACGACAGAACGCGTAAAATCCTTCTGTTGGAATTGAAGAAAGTACGTCAAGTACGAAGCATTAGCTTTATTCAAGGGACGACAGTGAATTTACTGCGTCAGTCTATCATGTTCATTTTGATGTACTTATTGTTTCATGATTCCTTGTCCCTTGGTCAAATCATGACCTTGCAATTCTATTCCTTCTTTATTTTTGGTCCTTTGCAAGAAGTTGGAAACGTGATCATTGCATACCGTGAGGCGGAAGCTTCTTTGAATAATTTCGAGAAGATCATCAATACACCGATTGAAAAGAAACCAGAGAATCCAGTTCCTTTAAATGCCATTGAGACATTGGCGTTTAGCGATCTAACATTCAGACATAAGTCCTCTAGTTACGATGCGCTGAGCAACATCAATTTCGAAGTTCAAAAAGGTGAAACAGTAGCTTTTGTTGGTCCAAGTGGATCAGGAAAAAGCACCTTGGTAAAATTACTCGTTGGATTGTATTCCACGCCAACCGGAAAAATCTACTACAACGACATAGAATCCACGAAAATTGATCGCGACGAATTACAACAACAATTGGGGTTTGTCACTCAAGACACACAGTTGTTCGCCGGAACGATTCGTGAGAACCTCTTATTCACCAAGCCAGAAGCAACGCAAGAGCAAATGGATTTCGCTTTAAATCAAGCTTCTTGTGAAGGATTAATTTCTCGAAGCGAAAACGGAATCGACACGGTGATTGGTGAAGGAGGAATGAAATTATCCGGTGGTGAAAAGCAACGTTTATCCATTGCCCGCGCGTTGATTCGCAATCCACGTTTGTTGGTCTTTGACGAAGCGACTTCCGCTTTGGACTCTATCACTGAAGAAGCGATCTCGAATACCATTCGTTCGATCGGAAGTCACAAGGAGCACATCACCGTATTGATTGCACACCGTTTATCCACCATCATGCATG
>JBEDCT010000058.1:0-7485 GCA_041176665.1 Bacteroidota bacterium
TTCGTAGCCTATAGGAGAATCGAACTCCTGTTACCAGGATGAAAACCTGGCGTCCTAACCACTAGACGAATAGGCCAAAAACTTGGTAGCCCATAGGAGAATCGAACTCCTGTTACCAGGATGAAAACCTGGCGTCCTAACCACTAGACGAATGGGCCGTAAACTAGGTTTTCCTAATTTTTGGGATTGCAAATATAGTCAGAAATTCTTGAAGCGCAAGGGCTGAATTATTTTTTTTAATAATTTTCTGATTCCTCCTCGTGTTTCATTTTAAAACCAAGCCTTTTAGCGGTTGCCAATTTTAAACTTTCTCCCATCATCTGAATTTGTGCAACAGAGATTTCACTTAAATATTCAAAAGGTGGGATATACAAATCAAATTCAAGCGCATGTGCGAAAGAAAGCTGAACAATCAATTGCAGCGCATCATCGCTCAGCACCATGTTTTGTGGGTCTCTAAACATGAATCCAAGTGTGCCTTTCCCCTCAATCAAGAAATGATTTTCGTGATTCAGGAAAAGTCGACCAATTAAGTAGCCGGCATCGTTCATGCGGTTTTGCAACAAGGACTCTGCTAAGAAATTGAAAATATGAATGGTTGAAAAGTACCCGTTATTTTGATTTTGTTTGAAATAAGCTGTTCCCCAAAGTGGATTGTGATCTGGCAGACGAAAAACGTTTTGATGTAAATTGAATACAAGCACATCACTTCCTACGTAGGCATGAATTTCGAATTTACCTTTATCTTGGTAACTTAAACGAACACGAGGATCGGTAATCGACTTTTTCAACTCCGTGATTTCAGCAATGATGATCGTTTTGAGTCTTTCAAACACCTTTTCACTATCGTCGGCGATGTCCTGCTTTAAAGCCGATTTATGCATGAGTAAATCCACTAACTGAGCGCGATTATTTTCCATTGGATCTTTTGCCATTTTCTTGTTGTTTTTCTCAAATTTACGCTTAATGGCATTATTTTTGAAGGTTCGGATCAAGAAATTTTGGGTAGATTCCGAAAAAATAACGATATTTGAAAATAAGCCTACCCCCGCGTATGCTTGTCCAATGAGAAAAAACATGAAAAAAACCATTTGGTTTATTGTGAATCCAATTTCAGGAGTACGTCGCAAAGACGATATTCCCGCTTTGATTCACGCCCATTTGAATCATGAATTATTTGACTACAAAATTCAACATACTACCCATAAAGGTCACGCCATAGATCTTGCATTAGAAGCTGTGAAACAACACATTGATGTCGTATGCGCAGTTGGTGGAGATGGTTCCGTTCATGAAGTGGGAACAGCATTAATCGGTTCTCAAACGAGATTGGCGGTATTGCCCATTGGTTCTGGAAACGGACTTGCTCGTCACATGTTGATTCCACGAAATGTTCGAAAAGCCATTCAGTGTATTAATGACATGAATGATATTCAGATGGACACCGTTTTAGTCAATGACAAGCCTTTTTTAGGTATTGGTGGCTATGGACTGGATGCCGTTATTGCGAAAAAATTTGATGAGGATAAAAAACGTGGAATTCTCACGTATATCAAACATGCATTCAAAGAGTTTTTTAAATACAACCCGATGAATATCTCCATAGATATGAACGGACAAGTGAAAAAAATGCCTGTTGTACTTTGTACGATTGCCAATACATCTGAATTTGGTAATGGATTTGTGGTTTCTCCGAAATCTGATGCAACCGATGGAAAAATAGAATTATTCATTTTAAAGCCTTTTTCAGTTTGGGGAATCCCTAGAATCATCTACCAGTTTTTCACCAAACGCTCAGATGAATCGATTTATACAGAAGTAATCTCCTTTGAAAAAGCGAAGATTTCCTTGTCTAAAGGAATTGCACATTATGACGGAGAGCCCGTTGCTGTGCGTAAAGAATTAAATGTGCAAGTCGTACCAAAAAGTCTGCACATTCTTGTAGGAAAAAAATAAGATGCAAACTTTTGAATTCGAATTAGAATACCTCCTTGGAAAATTGGAGTCACTAGAATCAACTACGACTCCTACTTGGGGAGAAATGACCGCACAACGGATGGTGGAACATCTGTGTGACGCTTTGTATATGTCCTGTGGCATTGGCGAATTTGAATTAGAAGTTCCAGAAGACCGCATTGAAAAAATGCAACAATTCTTGGCATCCGACAAGCCTATGGCACAAAACATCCGTGTTTCATTTGCTAATGCTGAAACTCCCCTTCGAAATGAAAACATGGAATTCGCTTTGGATGAGTTTGCAACCGCATTTGTGGATTTCATGGAGAAGTTCGAAGAGGAACCATCTTTCACAGCCTTACATCCGTTTTATGGAAACCTAGACCATGAAAAATGGAATCAATTACATGCGAAACACTTCGCTCACCACTTTAAACAATTTGGATTAATTGACTAAAGTTCTGCTTTACTCTGTTTTGATTGGTTTATTGGCAGGAACAATCAGCTATTTGTATAATCGTCAGAATGGACACAAAAGCCTAGCCCAATGGTACTTGAGCGTTATGGCATTTTTTGCACTGGCCTTTCTTATCCTCAAATACTTAGTTTGACTTTCTCTTCGTGAAGGGAATAAATCGAGGCACACTCGCTTGGTAATCCTTGTAAGCGGGATATTTTCCGGCGGACAATTCTTCAGAGAAATCGGAACTTCCTTTGAAAAGGATAATCAATAGAACACAGCCACCGATTGACCAATTGATCCATTCTCCAGTAGCATGTACACTGAATAAGTAGAAAACAACCCAAATCGTTTGTTCCATCGCATAATTTGGATGACGCACAATCGACCAAAGTCCTGTTGAAACAAAACCCTTACCGTATTCCCCTAAATCTTCACCTGCCTTCATGCGACGGTGTTTTTCCGTTTGATAATCGTATTGCTGTTGATCTGCAATGTATTCAATCACCACACAAGAAACGTAAATCATCGCTAATAAATAATCAACCCAAGTTAAATCAGGACTAACTCCATCTCCTAGTGAAGTAAGAATTGGTAGCGTAAATAAGAAAATCAAAACACTCTGATACCCGCTAATAAAAAATAAATTGAAAATCATCCAAACGAACTTGTTGTTAAATCCTGGACGACTGCGCAAAACTTCCCAACGGTAATCTTCTTCTCCAGCCCAAAATTTCCATTGATATGCCCCTCTTCTGGCAAAATTATACGTCAAACGAACTCCCCAAATCGTTACTAAAATCGACATGAGAATCATACGAGGATCCCATCCGCCCATAATGGTCATGTGCCAAACATAGTAAATTGGAATGATGCTCCATATTTTATCTACTTGGGAATTATTTTTAGCGATTTCACCAACAAAAAAGCAATAAGCAATGACGATTCCGACAGAAAACGTCATTTGATATAAAATGGCGTCCTGCACATCATTCGGGTTTAATCCGTAAGAAATACATACGTACGGTACAATAATTACGGTGAAAATCAAAAGTAGAATAGTAATAAGCATGGGTCTGTAGTTTATTTTTGGTTAATATCCGGCAACGCTTGCCGCAACAGAAACAAAAGTACCGTTCGCATGAGCGACGAGCTGTTTGTCTTGGTTGAGTACATCCGCTTGCATAAAAATAAGTTTTTTTCCTTTTTTTAAGCACTTTGAATAAGAAATTAATTGATCAGTACATTTAACGCCTGATAAAAATTGAATGGACAAATCAACTGTGGAAACTACTTTTTGTTCATCCGCCACCAAGGACAATGCACCCACACCTAGGGTTGCGTCTAATAAACTGGCAATACATCCACCATGCGCATGCATCGGAGTAGCCAAATGTTTTTCTTGAATATCGAGTCGGTAAGCAACGATTCCGGGTTCTAAAATCTCAAAGGACATCCCCAGCCATTCACCAAAACGATTTTTGTCAATATACGCTTGAATGATATCCATTACTTAAGATTTAGCAAATTGAATATTCACTTTAGCAAAAGAAACAACAGCGGAAACATTTACATCAAAAAAGACTTCAACGAAATCTGCTGTCTTCACCCAAGCATGAACTTTCACGTGCATCCCTTGTTCCGTGATTTGATCCAATCCGACAACAACTGGGCTCTTGGATAGAATACGTTTATCCTCAGATAAACATCCTAAAATTGTTTCCTTTACCTCATGAAAGGAGGCGTCATGGGTAACAATAAATATCCATTCCACTCGTCTCGTTTTCTCCTTCGTATAATTGACAATGTTCCCGTTCGCAAGTGGTCCATTTGGAAAAACAACAACTTTGTTATCCGGCATGGTTAAATACGTATTGAAAATTTGAATTTCAGTTACCCTACCCTGCTCACCTAATGCTTTGATTTCATCTCCAAGTTTAAATGGCTTCAAAACTAATATCATAATTCCACCAGCAAAATTAGACAGCGTTCCGGAGATAGCCATACCCACAGCGATTCCTGCGGCACCTATCAATGTAAGGAAGGAAGTCATCGGAATGCCTAATTGCGTAATCGCACTGATCACCACCATAATTTTCAATGCCATGGACAAAAACGAAGCTAAAAAGGAAACCAATCCTGGATCCGTTTCACTTTTCTTGAGCATGCGGGTAATGAAGCGAGTCAAAATTCCAGTAAGCCAGAAACCTGCAACCGCAATAATAAGGGCAAAAACGATATTCGTTAGCAACGAAAATATCACTGCATTTAAGTAATGAGCATCCATACCAAAAAGGTTTTCCATCACATCTATCATCAGAACAAGTTTGAAATTTCAACAAAAATAAAAATACTTCGCACATTTGACCCGATTCCACTCTATTATCCGCTCCTTCGCTTGCTTATCTATAGAAACAAGCGTGAAAATCCATGTTGAATTGGTTTCAATCACTCAAAGGAATGCTTATCTTCGTTGCATGAATCACGAAGATTACATGCAGCGTTGCCTAGACCTCGCACATTTGGGATCCAGTTGGGTTGCTCCAAATCCCATGGTTGGTTGTGTCATTGTCAAAGATGGAATAATCATCGGAGAAGGCTACCATCAACGATATGGAGAAGCGCATGCTGAGGTGAGCGCAATTGCATCGATAAAAGACAAAAGTCAACTTGATGGCGCCACTGTTTATGTAAATCTAGAGCCTTGTGCTCATCATGGCAAAACACCTCCATGTTCCGATTTATTGGTTTCATCTGGAGTGGCGGAAGTTGTCATTGGATGCCGAGATAGCAACAAACTTGTATCTGGAAAAGGGATTGAAAAATTAGTCCGGGCAGGAATCAAAGTTCAAGAGGGAATATTAGAAACAGAAAGCAGACTTTTAAATAAACGATTCTTCAATTTTCATGAAAAAGGACGTCCATATGTTATTTTAAAATGGGCACAAACAAAAGATGGATACTTGGACCGTATTCGATCCAACGAGGAAAAAGGTATCAATTGGATTTCTTGCGAAGAAACAAAGGCACTCGTTCATAAATGGCGCAGTCAAGAACATGGAATTCTCGTCGGTAAACATACCGCAATGAATGACAATCCTACGCTAACCGTACGCGAAGTTACGGGTAGAAATCCCGTTCGAATTCTTATCGATAGTCAATTACAAGTGAAAGAAAACATCAATCTTTATTCGGATGATGCTCCTACGATCATTTTCAACAGACTAAAGGACGAGAAAAAGGACAACATTGAATGGGTGAAAATCAAAGAAACTTCTACAAAAACGATACTCGAAGAATTACATAAGCGCAACATTACCTCTATCATGGTGGAAGGCGGAAGTCGTACTTTACAATATTTCATCATTGACAATGTCTGGGATGAAGCTTATGTTATTGTTGGAGATGTTTTGTTTCATGAAGGTGTTAAAGCACCCCTTTTGAATCGCGTACCGTCCCGTTCTCATCCTTTCGGAACAGATACCATTTATTACTTCAATCGTAGGTAATGGAATTATTATTGACCATCTTATTTTCAGGTTTCATTTTTGTCCTTTTTAAACTTTTTCCAATCTTTAAAATCGACACTTTCCAAGCCATAGTGGTCAACTATTTTGTGGCGTTCCTTTGTGGATTTTTATTTTTTCCTTTTGAACTGACAAAATTCGTTTCAGTGAATCAGTTTTGGTTCTTGAACGCAATAAGCGCCAGTATACTTTTCATCGGATTGTTTTTAATCATGGGAATTAGTTCGCAGCGCAACGGACTCTCCAGCACGTCGGTAGCTGTTAAGATGAGTATGGCTTTATCGGTACTTGGGATGATGATCAGTTACTCCGAAGATGTACAATGGATGAAGATAGCCGGAATTATCTTAGCGATAACAGGAGTAATTAGCATGACCATTCAACCGTCAACCGAGAAAAATCAGGTTTCTTCCACGTGGATGCTACTTCTTTTGTTTGTTGGAAGTGGCTTATTAGATTTTTTATTGAATTACATACAACACCATGTCCTCATGAAAAATGAAACAGCATTTTTCACCGCTGTTGCATTCGGAATGGCTGGAGTAATTGGTGTTTTCATTACCTTCTTCTTGTGGGTAAAAGGTCAGCTTAAGCCGTCCTCACGAAATATCCTCGCCGGAATTTTATTAGGAATACCTAATTACTTTTCCATTTACTTTTTAATGAAGGCCTATGACGTATTAACATGGAGCGATAGCAGTATTCTGGCCATCATCAATGTAAGTATTGTCGTACTCGCTTCCATCGTTGGACTTTTATTTTTCAAAGAAAAATGGAACAAACTTAAAATCATTGGTTTCATTTCATCCCTAATTTCCATTTTGTTTATTTATCTTTCGGCATGACAACTGCGGTATTCAAACTTATTTTTTTCCTTCTCGTTCTTCCAGCAGCAAGTTGGAGCCAAACTAGTTTTCAATTAGCTGTTTTAAAATATAACGGCGGTGGCGATTACTATGCGAATCCAACTGCCCTTCCGAACCTCATTCAATTTTGCAATCAAAACTTGGGGACAAGTATTTCAAAGGATGTACCTTATGTAGATGTCGGAAGTAAGGATATTTTTAGGTATCCATTTATTCACATGACGGGACACGGAAACGTTGTGTTCTCAAAACCAGAAACGGAGAATTTAAGAAACTACCTGTTAGCCGGTGGATTCCTACACATTGATGACAATTATGGAATGGACGAGTTTATTCGGGTCGAATTAAAGAAAATCTTTCCTTCAAGTGAACTAGTTGAACTACCTGTTAATCATCCTATTTACAATCAGAAATACAAACTGAATGGACTGCCAAAAATTCACGAACATGACGGAAAACGACCACAAGCATTTGGCATTGTTATCGATGGAAGATTAGTGTGCCTTTACACTTATGAAACTGATTTAAGTGATGGATGGGAAGATCCTCAGGTTCATAATGATACAGCTGAAAAAAGAAAGCAGGCTTTGCAAATGGGCGCGAATATAATCACGTATGTCTTTTTGAATTAATGCTGATGATTTTCGGTGAATTCTAAGAGCCTTTTATTAGCATT
>JBEDCT010000059.1:0-6933 GCA_041176665.1 Bacteroidota bacterium
CGGCTGCTCAATTGCTGCATGGATCTGCTAATCCAATAGGCGGATGTTCTGGCTTAATCAAATTAAAGTGGGGATCTTCTCCAGAGGAGATGCTTATTCCAAACGCACCAAAATTCATCAAATGTGCTTTGGGTGAGAACGTAAAACAATCCAACTGGGGAGATTACAGCACTTCTCGCTTTCCGCAAACACGTATGGGAGTCGAGCAAGTTTTTTACGATGCGTTCTACCGCGCTAGAGCTTACAAAGCAGAATGGGAAGCGTACAACAGTCACCAGACTTTGGTTCCTCCTCGACGTGACCTGGAATTAGATGTTCTAGTAGAGATCATGGATAGTCAGCGTTTTGTTACCTGTCACTCCTACGTACAATCAGAAATCAATATGCTCATGCATGTCGCAGATTCCATGGGCTTTCATATTAATACGTTCACGCACATCCTGGAAGGATACAAAGTCGCAGATAAAATGAAAAAACATGGAGTCGGTGGCTCGACTTTCTCCGATTGGTGGGCGTATAAATTTGAGGTAAACGATGCCATTCCGTACAACGCCAAATTGATGGCAGACCAAGGTGTGATTGTTAGCATCAATTCAGATGACGCTGAAATGGGCCGACGCTTAAACCAGGAGGCGGCAAAAAGCATTAAATACGGTGGAATGAGTGAAGAAGATGCTCTGAAGATGGTCACCTTGAATCCGGCAAAAATCCTCCACTTAGATGATCGAATGGGAAGTGTCAAAGTTGGAAAAGATGCTGATTTAGTTTTGTGGTCAGATAATCCATTAAGTATCAAAGCCAAAGTGCAATTTACCATGGTGGATGGGGTCATTTTGTACGATGCATCGAAAGACCAGTCACGCAATGAGCGAAATGAAGTTGAGCGCGCGCGAATCATTGCTAAAATGTTGAACGCGAACGAAAATGGAGAAAAAACGACGCCGTTTGTCAAAAAACCAAGAAGACACTATCACTGTGACACCTTGGGTGAAGAAGGTGAAACAGGTGAAAATACACATTGATTATGAAGAAACTAATTATTTTAATAACGATCCTCGCATGTATTCCTTTGGCAAATGCCCAACGCATTTTGGTCATCAACGGAACCGCGCACATCGGCAACGGAGAAGTAGTCGAAACGGCAGCGATTGGAATGGCGGATGGAAAAATCTTGTTTGTAAAAAATTCACTGACAAATGCCATTCAACGCAAGGAATGGGACACCATTATTGATGCAGAAAACAAGCACGTTTATCCAGGATTAGTGGCGGCAAATTCAACTTTAGGTTTAACGGAAATTGATGCTGTTCGAGCAACCCGAGATTTTAACGATGTCGGTGAGTTAAATCCGCATGTCCGAACACAAGTAGCATTTAATGTAGAATCAAGAGTCATCGAAACAGTAAGAACAAATGGAGTGATGTTGACACAGTCTACTCCACGAGGAGGAACGATTTCTGGTTCTTCAGCCGTGATGTTTTTGTCGGGATGGAATTGGGAGGACGCAACGGTTTTAGCCGACGATGGTATTCACGTAAACTGGCCTTCAAGTACACAAGGAGGTGGATGGTGGGCAGAACCTGCGCCAAAGTCTAGAAACACGAACTATCAAAAAGAAAAAGAGGAAATCATGGATTTCTTTACCTTGGCAGAAGTGTATGCCAGAGGCTCGAAATCGATTGAAGACCTTCGCTTGGAAGCAATGAAAGCTTGCTTCGTAGGTTCAAAACGTGTGTATTTTCACGCCGATGGAATGCAGCAAATTTTGGACATCATCGAATTTGTAGAAAAATACAAGCTGAAATATCCAGTCATTGTTGGTGGATATGAAGCACATTTGGTCGGACAACGCTTGAAAGACGCGAAAATTCCGGTGATGTTGAACCGAATTCATAGCCTGCCAGAGCGTGAAGAGGATGACGTGAATTTACCTTATTCCTTGCCGGCACTTCTCCAAAAACAAGGAATCCTTTATTGTCTGCAAAATGCAGGAGACATGGAAGCAATGAATGCGCGAAACTTACCTTTTCAAGCGGGAACAGCAATGGCTTTCGGACTAACAGAAGAGGAAGCGTTACAAGCGATTTCGTTGAATACGTGTAAAATCTTAGGAATTGACAAGGAATTTGGTTCCATTGAAACCGGAAAATCAGCAACGCTATTTGTTTCTAATGGTCCTGCCTTGGACATGAAAACCAACCAAGTGTCCACCCTGATTTTTAATGGACAACTCGTTTCTTCCGAGAATTTCCAATACAAATTGTATCAGAAATACAAGAAAAAATACCAGGGAAAATAATCTGAGACTGAAGTTGTAACTTTTGAAATATGAACACGTCTTATCTTCGGTGTTATGACGGTAAGTGAGTATAATCAAAGTGTGAAGGACTTTGCAGATCGATTGTATCGGTTTGCGTTGAAAAATCTGAATGACTCAGATTTAGCAAAGGATTTTGTTCAGGATGCCTATGAAAAATTGTGGGTGAGAATAGACCAGGTGGACAACAACAAGGTTAAATCTTATTTATTTCGCACCGTTGTAAACGCACAAATTGATAGGTCGCGAAGAGCTAAATTACAGCAGAATCACCTAGCAACAATTAATGTGCATCAAACGGAAGAACAAACACCATTCGATGTGCAAGAGAAAATTGACGAAGGAGTGAGTCGTTTAACAGAGATTCAACGAACTGTTTTGACATTAAGAGATTACGAAGGGTATTCTTATCAAGAAATTGCAGAAATGTCAGGGCTGAGCGAAGATCAAGTAAAAGTATATATTTTTAGGGCGAGAAAATTCTTGAAAGCCTACATTGGACAAGTAGAAGTATTGATATGATTTGGTCAAAAGAACATTTGGAAGCACGTATGCTGGATGCACTTGAAGGGAGACTTTCGGATGATCAAATGATTCAGCTGCAGCAACTTTTACTAGAGAATCCTGAGTTTGGAGATCTAGCTGATTCAATGATTTTTGTTCATCAAGATGAGACCATTGAATTTGACCATTCGGCATTACTCAAAAAGGAATCGTTCAATCCTGCGGCGTATGTAACGGAAGACGGTTCGGACAAAGAAAAAATGGCGATTGCCAAGATGGAAGGGATGTTATCCATTGAGGAAGAAAAAGACTTTGAACAATTGCTCAAAGTGGATCAAGAATTAAAACAACAGTGGGAACTCGTTCAACAAACAAAGTTAATTCCGAATGAACAAACTCATTTCCCATCCATTAAAACACTGATAAAGGAGAGAGGCAAGGTCATTCCTTTTCGCCTGTATTTTTCCTATGCTGCTGCGGCAAGTATTGCCCTGCTTTTATTTTTGAATTGGCCGAACCAAGGATCCCAAGTGAAATCCGCTAGAAAGGCAACGCAAAAACCGACAGGAGTTGTCCAAAAGGATACGAAAGTTCAAGTTGCGGAGACGAATAGAACCAACTACAAATTATCAGCTAAGCTCAAGAATATAAGTGTTGAACATGTGGATCCAAGTCCAAATGACACGCGCGATTGCATTGCTCAAGAGATTTTTCCAGAAGTAGAACAAAGTCCCAGTTCGCAATCGTTATACTTGACTCCACCAATCATTGATCCGATGGAATTTGCGACAGTGACCTCACCTTCCGAACCCATGCGCACGTTCAGCAGTTCAAAAAACAGCGAACCCATTGGAATCCGCGAATTTGTTATTCAAAAAGGAAACGAAAAATTATTTGGGACAGCCAAACCAACTACTGCTGAAAAATACACAACGATTACCAATTACCTCGCTCAATCGACAAAGATCCCGATCACTTACATCGAAAAAGAAGATGAAAAAGTGAAGACAACGTTTTTCAAACTAGGATTTATCACGATTGAAAGAAAACAAACGAAAAAATAAAACGACGTGTAACAAACGAATTGAAAACACGTCAAAGGACTATCAAAAACAAAAACATGAAACAATTAGTACTATTTGGAATTTTAAGTGTAGCGCAGTTAACGTTTGCTCAAAAAGACATGACTAAACGCATTGTTCAAATCAAAGGAAACGACACAACAGTTATTGTGATCAGTGAACGCATGGATAAAATGGATTCGATCCTAACGGAGGAAATGAAAAAAATCTACGTATCTGATTCAATGTTTACGCGTGTAGATGTATTCATGGATTCTACCATCATTTTAGAAGATGGACAATCCTCCATGGACTCGATCAAGGTAAAAATTGGCAACATGAAAATTGTCATTTTAGATGATCGCAAGGGAGAATCGAATGGAGAGAAACGAATTATTATCGATGAACGTGTTATTCTTACAGAAGATGAAGAAAATGAAAATCGAAACAATATGGGATGCGACGACTGCGATTGGGCTTCGAATAATCCCGTTTGGTCCGGATTTGGTTTAACAGCGAATGGATTCTTAAATGCACAAGATCAATTGATAACTGGAAGTGAATTAGGGTTCTTAGAGTTGGATCCGGCAAGAAGTATAGGTGTTCAGTTAAACTTGCTTGAAAAAAGATTCCCAATTATTAAAGGATTCCTAGGGCTTACCACAGGATTGGGGATTCAGTGGAACCGCTATGCATTGAAAGGAAACTATGACATTACCAGTGTAAACGATACCATTTTTGGTGCATTGAATACCAATATCAATTATTCCAAAAACACCTTGAGTTCAGCTTATTTGCAAGCTCCATTGTTGTTGCAGATTAATACCAATAAAAATCAAAGTGAATCATGGACCCTTTCAGCTGGAGTCGTTGGTGGAATTAGAATTGGAGGCCTACACAAAATCAAATGGGAAAACAATGGAAACGAAAATAAAGACAAAACCAAAGATGACTTTAATTTTAGACCATTTTCAGCATCACTCATGGCTTTAATCGGTTACGGACAATGGAATGTCTATATGACATATAATTTGACGGACGTCTTTAACGAAGGATCCGCTCTGTCAATGCGTGGTGTGAACGCTGGAATTTTACTCTCGTTTTAAAAAAGACCTCTTATCACCACCATAAATAAAGCGACGGCGCAAAGAGTTCTTTGCGCCGTTTCTTTTTAGTCAATTTCTGTTTATTCCACTTTGGGGATTCGTGCCTTTCCGTGTTGATTTGTATATTTGCCACACTGAATAACAAAACTGAAAGAACCATGAGTTCATTTGACCATAAAACCACATCTTGGGAAGCATTTCGTTTGATGTGTACCGCAAAAACAATGGCGGAGAAATACGAGCAGAACAAGGAGATTACTTCCAAGTATGTGCACGCAACTTCCCGTGGACACGAAGCTATCCAATTAGCTGTCGGAATGCAATTGAAACCTCAAGATTGGGTTTCACCATATTACCGCGATGACAGTATCCTGCTTGGAATAGGCATGAAACCATACGAACTCATGCTGCAAGTTTTCGCTAAAAAAGACGATCCGTTTTCCGGAGGTAGAACCTACTATTGTCATCCTTCCTTAAATCGCGAAGGATTCCCGAGAATTCCACATCAATCCTCAGCAACAGGCATGCAAGCCATTCCAACTACCGGAATCGCCATGGGAATCCAATACAAAGAAAAAACTGGAATCGCAGAATGGGATTTGAATGACGCACCAGTTGTTGTTTGTTCATTGGGAGATGCCTCGTGTACAGAAGGCGAAGTTTCCGAAGCTTTTCAAATGGCCGCATTGAAACAATTCCCAATTGTGTATTTAGTTCAGGATAATGGCTGGGACATCTCTGCTAACGCGAAAGAAACACGCGCTCAAGATATTTCAGAATATGCTAAAGGATTTCACGGAATCGAAGTGCGCACTATTGATGGCAGTGACTTCTTAACGAGTTTTGAAACGGTTCAGGAAGTATTTGAAATCGTTCGTAAAGAGAGAAGACCATTCATCATTCATGCAAAAGTTCCTTTACTTGGACACCATACTTCGGGTGTTCGCAAAGAATGGTACCGAGACGATTTAGAGGAAGCAGCGAAAAGCGACCCATATCCAAAATTGAAACAAGCTGTTCAAGATTTAGGTAGCAGTTTAGCCGAAGTGATCAACATGGAGTCAGCTGTTCGCAAAGAAATTGATGAAGCGTACGATCAAGCACTGAATGCAGAAGATCCAAGCCTAGATAGTGTAACTGACTTTATTTTCGCGCCGACTCCAGTAACAGAAGAAGTAGGCGAGAGAGAGCCAAGCGGAAAGAAAAAAACCGTGATGGTAGATTCAGCGCTTTTTGCGGTTCGTGAAATCATGTCTATGCATCCGGAAGCTTTGCTTTATGGTCAAGATGTTGGAGGACGACTTGGCGGTGTTTTCCGTGAAGCTGCAACACTTGCACAAACCTTTGGTGACGACCGAGTATTCAATACACCTATTCAAGAAGCATTTATTATTGGTTCAACAGTTGGGATGTCCGCTGTGGGACTAAAACCATTCGTAGAAGTTCAATTTGCCGATTATATTTGGCCAGGATTGAATCAATTGTTCACGGAAGTTTCAAGATCTTATTATTTATCCAACGGAAAGTGGCCAGTTAGCGCAGTTATCCGCGTGCCAATTGGCGCCTATGGTTCCGGTGGACCTTACCACTCTTCAAGTGTGGAGTCCGTGTTGGCAAATATTCGAGGAATAAAAGTTGTCTATCCTTCTACCGGTGCTGACTTAAAAGGACTTTTAAAAGCAGCCTATTACGATCCGAATCCAGTAGTTATTTTAGAACATAAAGGATTGTATTGGTCTAAAATACCGGGGACAGAAGGTGCAATGTCCATTGAGCCTAGTGAAGATTACATGATACCAATCGGAAAAGCACGCATTGTTCAAACCGCATCAGATGAAAAACGTTTGGCGGGTGAGTCCATTGGCGTCATTACCTACGGTAGAGGAGTTTATTGGAGTATAGAAGCAGCCAACTCTTTTGAAGGACAAGTAGAAATCTTAGACCT
>JBEDCT010000060.1:0-7806 GCA_041176665.1 Bacteroidota bacterium
GATGCTTCTACCAATAAGGTTCCAATGATTGGTCCAGTACAAGAGAAGGAAACCAATCCCAAGGTAAAGGCCATGAAGAAAATACCTAAATATCCACCACGATCCGCTTGTTTGTCCATCTTATTCACCCAAGAATTCGGCAATTGAATTTCAAAAGCTCCAAGGAAAGAAAAAGCGAACAGGACAAAAATGCTAAAGAATATGAGGTTCATCCATAAGTTTGTCGAAAGGTCGTTCAAGCCTAATGGACCCATCGCTGCCGTGAAAACCAATCCAAATGTCACGTAGATTAATACGATGGAAGTTCCATAAACCAATGCTTTGAAGATTCCTTCGCGACGTGTTTTAGATTGTTTCGTAAAGAACGTTACCGTCATTGGAATCATCGGGAACATACAAGGTGTAATCAATGCTACAAGTCCTGCGAGGAATCCAGCGATGAATATCACCAAATTGGAATCTTTTTCTTTTTTCTTTTTGTTGTCTTGTTTAATGGGTTCCATGTGCGTTTTGGCTCCGCTTGTTGTGTCCCCAGCAGTCACCACCGCTTCACTCGTGTCAGCCGTAGTTACTGTCGCGTTCTCATCTGGAGTAAATCCACTTAATTTTACTTTTCCTTCGGTGTCGAATGGACCTACACATCCGTCCGCATTGCATAGTTGGAAGAAATTGATTCCAAAATCAACGGTGAAATCTTCTTTCGACAACACCTCTATTTGTTGTTTGAATGTTGCTTTCTTCTCGAAGTAATAGGATGTACCCAAATCATCCACATGTTTGATTGGTTTCCCTAAGTCGAAAGGCTTTCCAACAAGTTTGTATTTCGGTGATTTTTTTAAGTTGAACTCAGGCACTAATCCTGTTCCATCTGCATCCGCAGGATTATGTTTCAAGGAAAAAATGTGGAATCCTTCGATAATCGATCCTTTAAATACAAGGTTGGCATGTGACTCATCAATCTTCTCTACGGAATAGGTCCATTTGATGTAATCATTCATCATTCCTTGCGCATTTGCAAAGGAGAAACTGAAAAGGAAGCTGAAAAAGAAAATGAGGTTTTTCATATTAATTGATTTCTAGTGTAAAGGGTACGGAAATAGGAGGTAGGCATTTGGTGTCGTCGCAAATCATGTATTGCATTTCACCTTTTAATGTTCCAGGTTTTTTCACCTTAATTTGTTGTTCGGATGAATATGTTGATTCAAATAAATAGACCGTTGATTCAAAGTTTTTGTCGAAAATCTCATGAGGAACACTTCCCTCCACTGCTGTACCGATGATTTTATAGTTTTTTGATGGTTCAATGACCATTTTTGTCGGAATTGGACCAGCATTTTCGTCCGTTTTTTGAGAATACAAGTGCCATCCTGCATCGATTTGACCACTTGCGATTACTGTGCTCGATTTTGAATTGTATTGGAAAGTCCATTTGACATGATTTTGGGCAAATGTCCAGGTCCCAACGAATATAAAAACGAATACAAGGATGGATTTCATAACTGCTTTTTTGAATTCAGATGTTCGAAATTACGAAACTTTCGGGACATATCTGTGCAACATAGGTTAACCATTTACCATGCTAATCGCGCTTGGGCGCTTACAGATTGGTCTGCGCGGATTCCCGCTTCAAAGGAAAATTTCCCAGCCATAGCAATCATTGCGGCATTATCCGTACAATAGGAAAACTTTGGGATGGAAACCTGCCAACCACTTTTCTTCTTGTCATTCAATCGTTTACGCAGTTCACTATTGGCGGATACTCCACCAGCAATGACAACACATTGAATTCCTGTTTCTTTGACAGCTTTCTCTATTTTCTCCATTAAAATACTAACTATGCTATTCTGGATGGAAGCACAAAGATCGTTTAAGTGCATTGATTTAAAATCTTCTTCCACTTTCACATGGTCACGAATGGTATATAAAATCGATGTTTTTAGTCCACTGAAACTAAAATTGAGTCCCTCGATGCGCGGTTTGGAAAATTGAAAAGCTTTTGGATCTCCGAGTTGTGCATATTTGTCGATTAATGGTCCGCCAGGATAAGGTAGATCCAACATTTTAGCCGCTTTATCGAAAGCTTCGCCAGCAGCGTCATCAATCGTATTCCCAAGTACTTCCATCTGTAATGGATTGTCCACGCGTACTATTTGGGTGTGTCCGCCCGAAACCGTCAAACACAAAAAGGGAAAACTTGGCTTCATCTCACTCGCATCATCGATAAAATGCGCCAAAATATGGGCTTTCATGTGGTGAACGGGAATCAACGGTTTATTGGTAGCGAGCGCCAATGCTTTCGCAAAAGATGTCCCAATAGTGAGTGATCCTAGGAGTCCAGGACCTTGCGTAAAGGCAATGGCGTCTACGTCCTCCAGTTGAATTCCTGCCTCTGAAAGTGCTGTTGATACAACTGGCACAATATTTTCTTGATGGGCTCTCGAAGCTAGTTCGGGCACAACGCCTCCGAACTGCTCGTGCACGGCCTGACCTGCGATAACATTGGACAAAATCTGACTGCCACGAAGGACCGCCGCGGAGGTATCGTCGCAAGAAGATTCAATGCCAAGTATAATCGTGTCTTTCACTGCTAAAAGATTATTAAATTTGTAATGCTAATGGCAAAGGTACTTAAATTCTTGGGTCGTATATTCGGTGTTGCAGTGGAATGGCTTTTGCTGTCCGTGTTGCTCCTTGCCTTTATTGTTCGCTTCCCAAGTGTGCAATCCTATTTCGCTCGTCAAGCTACGAGTTATTTGTCTTCCGAACTTCACACAACCGTAAAATTAGACCAACTCGAAATTGTTTTCTTAAACAAGATTGCGTTAAAAGGACTGATGATCAAGGATTTGAAAAATGACACCTTGGTTTCCATGGACGAGCTACTTGTTACCATCAACCAAGTGAAAATTGCTAAAAGCGAGTTTGTTTTGGGCCAATTAGCGCTCAAAAAAGGAAAAATAAACATCCAGCGGGAAAAAAAAACGGGCGCATACAATTATGCTTTTCTAGCAGATTATTTTGCCTCTTCGGATAAATCGACGACAAAGTCAAAACCCATCAAATTAGATGTAAAACATGTTTCCCTTCGCGATTTTCACATCAAATACGATGATAATCGAAAATTTACGATGCCTTATGGTGTAGATTATGACCATTTGGAGTTAAAAAATGTTCAGCTTTTGGCCAGTCATTTTAACATTCGTGGAAATGATGTGGCATTTCAATTAGACCAACTGTCATTTAAAGAGCGAGCTGGAATTAAGATTAATCAACTTTCTGCTCAGGTATCTATTCTCGAGAAAGGATTACACTTGCAGAATTTTAAAGTAAAAACGGCCAAAACAAACATTCATTTTCCGAAGTTCAATTTTGACTTTAAAAACTGGGATGCGCTGAATTCCTTCGATGACGAAGTCATTTTCGATGCGTTTCTCGCACCAAGTACCATTAATTTGTCTGACATCAGTTATTTTGCACCGGATTTAAAAGGAATGACAGATCGAATAGCGCTCTCGGCTAGTGTTTCCCAGAGACTTCGCAACCTCACCTTAACAGATCTTCATTTAAGGTTTGGTCAACGTTCGTTTGTCAAAGGAAACTTCATTCTTCCGGACTTTCGTAAAGGGGATCGTGGAAAACTAAACGAGTATATTCGTTCAGCAAACATTTCAGTGCAGGATTTGGCGCGTTTTAAAATGCCAGAAGGTGTTGCTCCGATTGATTTAGGCTCTACTGTAGATTTATTGGAATTTGCCAAAATCAAAAATCTACGAATCAATGGAAACCTTTCGAAAATTCAACTTCAGCTCAAAGAAGCGGAAACAGCCATTGGAAAAGTTGGATTAAAAAGTCCGATGAGCTTAGCATTTCAATCAGACGGAGTCGCCTTGAGTCCTGTTCAACCCGATTCAACGTTTCTTCAAATTCAATCTTTAGATATAGCAAAGTTGAGCGCTGTTTCCGATTTTGGACTTGCAAATGGCTTCGTTCGTTTTGACGGATTCTTTGCGAATAACGGAGATTACAAGTTAAACAACATGTCGGCGGACTTAAGTCGTTTGGACTACCTTGGATATTCTTACACGAATATTCACTTGACAGATGGACAAATTGTAGATGAACAATTTCAATCAACGTTGCAAATTAAGGATCCAAACTTAGACTTGGATTATTCAGGTTCGATTTCGCTGAATGATATCCCGCATTACAAAGTGGAATTAGCCATACATGCGAGTGACTTGAAAAACTTACACCTGACAAGTGCAGAAGAATCTCACTTGATTACAACGATAAATGCAACAATCAATGGAACGAGTTTCAATGAGATAACCGGATTGTTAAATGCAAGTCAATTGAGCTACGAGGAGGCAGGAAATCAAGTTTCATTGGACCATTCCAATTTGATTTTTGACCGCAAATTGGATACAGATTTTATTAACCTTCAAAGTGGATTGCTTGGAGCGCGCATTCAAGGTAAGATTGATTACAATACTGTTTTTGCTGATTTCCTTCAAAACCTATCGATGGTATTTCCGTCCCTTGCTGTGACGAAACAACTGAAAAAAAATGAAGCTGCTCACAGCGACTTTACCTATCAGTTCCAATTCAATGAAATCAATGATTTCCTCAAGATATTTGTTCCAGGTTTAACGATTTCGAGTGGAACAGTATTGAGTGGTTCGTTCAAATCAATGGAGAATTTACTCGTAGCAAAACTGAAAAGTAAAGAAATACGTTTTGACGATTTGCTTCTTAACGAGATTGACATGAATCAATCCATCACATCGACAGGTATCAACGGGAATTTAACCATTTCTGAATTGAATTACGATGACTCGATGTCCTTTCATGGTTTGGAGTTTTTGAACGAAGGGAAAAATGGAATCTTAGAATCGTCCTTGATTTGGGATAAAGAGTCAAACGATTATTCTTCCATTAAATGGACCACCACCATTCTGGAAGATGATCAAATCAATTTTGTTTTGCAGCCGTCTTTTTTCTCCATTAATGGATTCAAATGGGAAATTGAAAACGAATCAGACATCACTCTTGCAAATAACGATTTAAGTATCCAAGATTTTCGATTGTCACGTGGCGAACAATTAATTAAAATCGCCGGATGTCTCAGTAAAAATGACCAAGACAAACTACATTATCAGGTCACTCAACTTAATTTGGAGGACTTAAGTCACATGATTGGCATGGAGCAACTTTTTGGTGGATCTTTCTCTGGCTGGGGTGATGTTTCCAATCCATATACCAACTTTAACTTCAGTTGTGATGCACGTTTAGAGAATTTTTCCATCGATGGGGAGGAAGTAGGAACGGTTTCTGTTTTAACCGATTGGAATGAAAAAAGAGAAAGCATTTTCATGCAAGGTGAACTGAAATACCGCGGTCTCCGCACCTTTGATTTTAATGGCTTATACGCAGTAAAGAAAAATGAGCTTGACCTTAAATTGAAATTCGACCAAACAGACATCAAATTCGCGGGTGCTTTCCTAGATCCAGATGTAGTGAAAGATATTCAAGGAAAAATCAATGGAAATATCCAAGTAAAAGGCAGTCCAGACAGACCAGAATTAAGCGGAAAACTTCGACTTTTAAACGGTGGAGCTCAGGTTGAATTATTAGGAGTCAAATACCGCACAGAGGGAATAATTGATGTGAAAGAGGAGTCCTTCGAAATGACAAATATTCCGCTTTATGATGAGGTTGGAAATGTTTCGTACATCATTGGAACAATTAACCACACGAATTTTACCGATTGGAATTATGACCTGCAAATTAACATGGAGGATGATATTCGAAAAATTAATCCGTTAACGAAGCGAAACGCAGCGATTGATCAGTTCATGGTTCTTAACACCAAATACAAAGAGGGCGATGTTTATTACGGAAAAGCTTTTGCTCGCGGAACAGTGAATATTTCTGGTACTGAAAGTAACTTGCAAGTATATGTTGATTTGGAAACTAAGAAAAATACGGAAATCATTTTCCCAATGTATGGTGTTTCTGAGATTGAAAAGGAAGATGATTTTATTCGTTTCATCAATAAGTCCAATGTTCAAGATCACTTAGAACGTAAATTAGATTTCACTGGAATTGATTTGGACTTAAACTTTAACATTACTCAAGATGCTCAAATGAAATTAATTTTCAATGAACAAATTGGAGATGAAATCATCGCACGAGGAGATGGGAAAATGAACATCAAATTGGATCAGTTGGATCAATTAACGATGACCGGAAAATACAGTATCGCGTCGGGAAGTAAGTACAATTTTGCGATGGGATCCATCAAGCAATTGTTTATGATTGAAAGTGGATCGGTGATTGAATGGACCGGAGACCCATACGATGCCTTGATTGATGTCAATACGGTAGCGACTAAAAAAGCGTCCATTTTGGAATTGAGTCCAGAACTTGCGGACAGATCCCTAGTGAATCAAGACATTTATTGTTACTTGAGATTGTCGGATAAATTGCTGTCTCCGCAGATTTCTTTTGATATCAAAGCGCCTCGTGCACCGGAAACGGGAAGGGCCTTAATTGACCGTGTTTTGGCCGATTCAGATGAGAGAAACCGCCAATTTTTCTCGCTGCTGTTAGTGAGTAAGTTTCAACCGTTGAAAGGAAATGTTTCGGCGGGAGGGTCTGCTGCTTTGGACTTAATTGAATCACAAATCAACGCAGCACTTAGTAATCTTTCTGAAAATTATAAACTCAACTTAGATGTCGGATCAGACGCCACACAGGGAGAAACGAGCGTAGCCATTGGAATGAATAAAGGAGTTTTGAATGATCGACTGGTGATTTCCACGAGTATTGGTGTGGAAAACCGTGCATCGATTAGTGATGTAAGCGGGGCGAAAAGTGTCCAAAATTCAGTTATTGGAGATGTTTCTGTCGAGTACAAAATCAAGGATAATTTCAGGGTTCGGGCATTCAACCAATCAAACAACGCCACCGTTAAACAAAATGCAGGTCCATTCACACAAGGAATCGGGATCTCCTATCGCGAAGAGTTTAACCATTGGAATGAATTGCAATTTATTCAAAAGGCGATTTATTTGTTAAATGGAAAAAAAGAAGGCGACCAACCTTTAGACAAAAGAAAAAGACAAGCAGTAACTGTTCCGAATAGTGAAATGACCACTCCGGAATCAGTCGAGAAAACCAAAAAGAAAATATGAAAAAAGTACTCGTAGCAAATCGTGGTGAAATCGCCAGAAGGGTTCTTAGAACCTTGAAAAAAATGAACATTCAAAGCGTAGCCATTTATTCGGATGCCGATGCAAATGCTCCACACGTTTTAGAGGCAGATGAAGCCGTTTACGTCGGAAAAAGTCCATCGGCTGAAAGTTATTTACAACAAGATTTAATCCTGAAAATCTGCAAGGACCTCGGTGTTGACGGAATTCATCCAGGCTACGGATTCCTTTCTGAAAATGCCGGTTTCGCTCGCAAAGTGAAGGACGCCGGAATGAAGTTAATCGGACCATCACCAGAATCGATGGAATTAATGGGAGATAAGCTAAGTGCCAAACAAGCTGTGAAAGAGTACAACGTTCCCTTGGTTCCTGGTGTTGATGAAGCGATTTCAGATATTCCTGCAGCGAAACGCATAGCTGCAGAAGTTGGATACCCAATCTTAATCAAAGCTTCCGCTGGAGGCGGTGGAAAAGGAATGCGCCTTGTGTACGAAGAAAGTGAATTTGAAGAACAAATGATCTTGGCACAAAATGAAGCGCGCTCTTCCTTTGGTGACGATGCGGTGTTTATTGAGAAATTTGTCAATCAACC
>JBEDCT010000061.1:0-3025 GCA_041176665.1 Bacteroidota bacterium
CTATAATTCCAAGTTCGCCGCAGTAGATTTAGCGAAGCTTTTGCGTTCCGCAATTTCAAACTGGGAACAGAAAAATGAGGGTAAAGACCTAAGTGAGGAGAAAGTGTTTGTTAAATCAATCGAAGTTGCTGGAGGAGCAATGTTGAAACGAATTCAACCAGCACCACAAGGCCGTGCACACAGAATTAGAAAAAGATCAAATCATGTTACAATCATCGTTGATGGTGTAAATTCTTAAGAATATGGGACAAAAGACAAATCCAATTGGTAATCGTTTAGGCTACATCCACGGATGGGAATCTAACTGGTATGGTGGTAGAGATTACAAAGATAAAATCGTAGAGGATGATCAAATTCGTAAGTATTTGAATGCTCGTTTAGCTAAAGCTAGCATTGCAAAAATCATCATCGAACGAACACTTAAGTTGGTTACCGTAACAATTAATACCGCTCGTCCGGGTGTGATTATTGGTAAAGGTGGACAAGAAGTTGATAAGCTAAAAGAAGAGCTTAAAAAATTAACTAAGAAAGAGATTCAAATCAACATCTTCGAAGTTAAACGTCCGGAGCTAGACGCACGATTAGTTGCTGATGCTGTGGCACGTCAACTTGAAGCTCGAATTTCATTTCGTCGAGCAATTAAAATGGCTATCGCAGGAACGATGCGTTTAGGTGCCGAAGGAATTAAAATTAAAATATCTGGTCGTTTGAATGGTGCAGAAATGGCACGTTCTGAAATGTACAAAGATGGTCGTACCCCATTACACACCTTCAGAGCAGATATCGATTATGCAGTTTCAGAAGCACATACAACCTATGGTCGTCTTGGAATCAAAGTATGGATTTGCCGTGGAGAAGTATACGGGAAACGTGACCTTTCACCAAATGTAGGAATGTCATCAGGTTCGTCGAATGCTGGCAACAGTGGTTCAGCTTCACCAAAAAGAAAGAAAAAGTAATACGCTTAAAAGAGTACTAAAATGTTACAACCAAAAAGAACGAAGTTCAGAAAAGTACAGAAGGGGAGAAACCGAGGTTTAGCACAACGTGGGTCTTCTATAGCTTTTGGATCATTTGGTCTAAAAACGTTAGAGCCAGGATGGATCACCTCTCGTCAAATCGAAGCTTCCCGTATCGCAGTTACGCGTTACATGAAAAGGGAAGGTAAAGTGTGGATTCGAATTTTCCCAGACAAACCAGTTACGGCAAAACCGGCTGAGGTTCGGATGGGTAAAGGTAAGGGTGCATTGAGCCATTGGGTTGCAGTGGTTAAACCTGGTCGAATTATGTTTGAAGCAGATGGTGTTTCTTATGAAATCGCTAAAGAAGCTATGCGTTTAGCGGCGCAAAAACTTCCTGTAAAATGCAAATTCGTAGTTCGTAATGACTTTGTTATACCTGCTTAATCTTAGAAAATGAAGACACAAGATATATCGAAATTATCGCTAGAAGATTTGAATCGTAAACTTACAGAGTTACAGGGTCAAATGATTTCTTTAACCCTTACTCACAAAACGGCTCCAATTGAGAACCCAATGAGAATTAAGAGTTTGAGAAAGACAATCGCGAGATTTAATACTGAATTAACCAAAAGAAACAGCGCAGCATAAGCGCAATAATTGAAGCTTAACATGGAAAAGCGAAATTTAAGAAAAGAAAGAATCGGGATCGTAACAAGTGACAAAATGGATAAGTCTGTTGTTGTGGCTGTAGAACGTAAGAAGAAACACCCGAAGTATGGTAAGTTCGTTAAAACGACTACAAAATTTGTAGCGCACGACGAGAAGAATGATAGCCATATTGGCGATACAGTGAAAATTATGGAAACGCGTCCCTTAAGTAAAACTAAGAACTGGCGCCTAGTAGAAATTGTTGAAAGAGCGAAATAACCTGAGAAATGATACAAACAGAATCAAGATTATCAGTTGCTGATAATTCCGGCGCAAAAGAGGTACTCTGCATTAGAGTGTTAGGTGGTACTCGCAGAAGATATGCTTCTGTAGGTGACAAGATTGTTGTTGCTGTGAAAAGTGCAATGCCAACTGGTGCAGTGAAAAAAGGTTCAGTGGCTACTGCTGTTGTAGTGCGCACGAAAAAAGAAATCCGCAGACCAGATGGATCATACATCCGCTTCGATGATAATGCATGCGTTATTTTGAATCAAGCAGGTGAGATGAGAGGAACACGTATTTTCGGACCTGTGGCAAGAGAATTACGCGAGAATAATTATATGAAAATCGTTTCATTAGCACCTGAGGTGTTGTAATTTAAAGAGATATGCAAACGAAGTTAAAAATAAAAGTAGGAGACCTAGTTAAAGTCATCAGCGGTGACTCTAAAGGTCAAGAAGGTAAGATTACCTCAATTAGCCGTACTAAAATGCGTGCAACGGTTGAAGGCGTTAACCTTGTGAAACGTCACACTAAACCTAGTGCGTCTAATCCACAAGGTGGAATTGAGGAAAAAGAAGGAACAATTCATGTTTCTAATCTGATGTTGGTTGTTGCTGGTCAAGCAACACGAGTAGGTAGAAAAGAAAATGATAAAGGTAAATTAGTACGTTTTTCAAAGAAATCAGGGGAGGTGATTAAATAATGAGTTATACACCACGACTTAAAGAAAAGTATCAAGCTGTAATCATTAAAGATTTAACAGAGCAGTTTGGATATAAATCAGCTATGCGAGTTCCTAAATTGACTAAAATTGTTTTAAGTCAAGGGATGGGCGATGCGGTAGCTGACAAAAAATTAATTGAAAATGCAGCAGCTGATTTGTCAAGAATCGCTGGTCAGAAAGCAATTACTACAAATTCCAAAAAGGACATTTCTAACTTCAAACTTAGAAAAGGTATGCCGATTGGAACGAAGGTAACCTTACGAGGAGATCGCATGTATGATTTCTTAGATCGTCTACTTTCAGTTTCATTGCCGCGAACTCGAGATTTCCGTGGAATTAACCCTAAAGGATTTGACGGACGTGGTAATTTCAATCTAGGAATTAAAGAACACATTATTTTTCCAGAGAT
>JBEDCT010000062.1:0-7522 GCA_041176665.1 Bacteroidota bacterium
GCCAATTCTAAAAAAGCACCCAATAGCTGCTTCAATGGATTGTGTGTAGAACCAACCGCTGCCTTCTTGGTAAGGTGACCCGCAACAAGTCCCAGGGCAACTCCAAATAGACCATCCTTCAAATCCGCGGATGAAAAGACATCCTTTACCGTTCTCCTGATTATATTGGCGGGTTTCATTTCTGCATAGGTCACTGTAAATTGCTCTTTCAATAAACGCTCCTGCTCCAACTGTTGGGATTCCAATTGAAGAATAGATGCACGCAATGCCTTGGCTGAGGTAATATTTTCCATGCTCTTTAATTTAGAAATTTTTTAATGATCGCATCACTCGTGCGTTCCTTCATCCATTTGTGCAGAATAAAATACAATACCAATCCCACTGCTCCATAAAATCCTCCCACACACAAAAAACCGTAGTATATTTTTCCTAAAACCTCTCCCAGCCAGAAAGCCACTCCAATACTTGCCATCAGCAAAAACAAACCCAGCGCAGCAAAGGCCAACATCCGCGACACCAAAGTGGAGGTCACTTCTGACGTTTTCTCTATCGCTTTCAGTTTGTACAACTCAATGCTTGTTTTGCCATACGATCGGGCCTTCTCTAACAAAGGATCGAAAAAAAATTCTTGATTATCCATATTTTCATTTTTACATCTAAGGATTCCATTTGCGCTGCTACAACTATCCGATAATTAGAGCCAATCCCGACACAACCAAAGGTATTCATTATACTTGCCTAATCTCCTAATATAAATCATCATTTTCATTGAAACCCGCGTTGATTGCTGAATGCTCCGAGCGCTTAACCATCCCGTTGATCATCATGGCGCCTGTCCAGTGAACCTTCGGTCACTGTCCACCCCGCTGTCCGCTGCTATTCCTCGGGCGGACGCTTCGCGTCCACCCTGCGGGATATCCGCTACCATCGGTGGCGCATGGGGACGCATAATTTATAGGCGGGAATGCATAAGGTTTTGTAAGGCGCGGGTAGAAATTTGCAAAAAAGAAATTGATGATGATTTACAAAATACCCATAATTGGTACTTTTGCCATCAAACTACTCGCAATGGCTAAAAACACTTCCATCACATTAGGAGAACACTTTGATCTTTTTATACAACAAGCATTAAAGAAAGGTAGATATAAAAATGCCAGCGAGGTAATTCGCGCTGGACTTCGATTGCTCGAACACGAAGAGCGAAAAGTAATGACATTACAAGCTGCCTTAGAGGAAGGCGAAAAAAGCGGCATTGCCAAAAATTTCGATCCGAAAAAACATTTGAAGCGAATTAAGTCGCAACGGAATTAGGGCAAATAGAGATCTTTAACATTCTAAATTGAAGCATGGGTATTGAAACATCAATCATTCGCTAGAAAGATTGAATTGTTATCCAGATAAAATATTGTTTTCAACTTTTGAGACAATTCTTATCTTTAAAAAACGAAAATGTATCGGAGCCATGAAATACTTTAAGATAATATTTCAAGAAACCATTCATTCACTTGTGCCCTTATAAAATCTAAATTGGCTAAAAAGAAAAATTCAAATGGATAAAAACGACAAATTCAAAATATCATTTGGTCTCGCTCTTATTTTTATGCTGATTGGAACAATATTGAAAATTTTTCATGTCAATTCCGCTTCAACCATAATTGTAATTGGATTGTTATTTACCATCAGCTACATTACAATTGGAGTAATTCAAGTAAACAAATCGAAAAAAATTACTAGGTCTAAAAAAAAATTATGGACAACTGCGTTCATCCTGTTTAGCTTCTTTACAGGACTTTTTTATTTAAAATATCGTCGTACCATATTAGCTCAAAGAACCGGCGAAGATTAACTCAAAAGATTGGAAAGAAGTCAAAGATGGGATCAACGATAAACTAAGACCCAACATCTCCCTCATTAAAAAGACAGAAGCTCAAACTTCCTCAATCTCCTTTCTCCAGTAGAAAAATCTCATTCACCGTTGTCTTAAAAGCCTTTGCGATCTTCAGAGCCAGAACGGTAGAGGGGACATAACGTTCCGCTTCTATGGAATTAATCGTTTGACGGGATACGCCAACTTTATCCGCTAGCTGCTGTTGCGTCCAATCCAACTTAGCCCTTTCAACTTTGAGTGTATTCTTCATTATCGATTTCTTTTCTGCCAGTTGTACATAATCAAGTAACCACACAACATACTGCCGACTACTCGCTGCCCGGATAATGGATCTATTGCATCATCAAAGAGCAAATCTACAATTGGAGTAACAATCACAAGAAACACCGCCCAAACAAAAGTCCAAGACATGGATTTCAAACGGATCAATATGGTCAACTCATCCTCCACCCTATCTCTGGAAGATGCCAAAAACAACAATCCCAGAATAAAAGCATTCATCGTTAGTTCGCGCAACAATTCCTTTTGCTCGATTCCCACAGCAACATTCATCGACTTGAAAGAAATAGCAACAGCAAACGCTAAAATCATCACAGCGATTCCAATCATTTTAAAATAACCCGGAAGGAGAACCGGCTCTTTCGTGTAATTTATATTTTCCATATTGACAAGTAAGTTTTTCTTAATGACAAATATACTTTACATTTTGAAACTTCGAAGAATTATTTTAATTAACGCAGAGGGCGCAATGGAGACGCAACGTTCGCAGAGGCAAAAGACATCTTTACGTTAACTACTGCACAATCACTTTCCTCCTTGCCGAACAACAAAGAGGCTGCGCCCAAAATTCAACCAAGTCTTTGCGCTCTTTGCGTATCCTCAGCGTCCTTTGCGTTAGGAAAAATTCTTGACATTCAAATAGTCTAAATATTGAAGCCTCTATGATCGATTAGAAAGAATGATCTGCATAATTTATAGGCGCGAATGCATAAGGTTTTGCGAAGTGAAACAGGAACTTTGCAATTAAAAATGGAATGGATAGAAGACGTACGGAGACAATTGGTCATTCGACAATACAGCCTCAATACACAGCGATCTTATCTCAATGCGCTGCATCTTTTTGGACAATATTTCGCTGAGCGAAATTTGCGACAACTGACACAGATTGATGTTGAGGGCTACCTGCTTTACTTGGCTGAGCAGAGGCAATACAGTTTTTCCGGTTTGAATTTGATGGTGAATGCCATCAAGTTCTTGTTTGAAAAAGTATGGAATTTGCCCAAAACCACCTACTATCTGCCCCGTCCGAGAAAGACCCACACCTTGCCCAAGGTATTGGATGAGGAAGACATCAAAAAGATATTCTCTCGCGTTGAGAATTTGAAACACCGGTTGATCTTGTACACGGCGTACAGCAGCGGATTGCGGGTGAGTGAGGTGGTGAATATCAAACTCACCGATATCCACCGCAAGAGTATGCAAATCAGGATTGAGCAAAGCAAGGGGCGGAAAGATCGGATGGTGGTAATGAGTAGAAAAGCCTTGGTGCTCATGGAGGAATATTATAAAATTTACAGACCAAAGGAATATCTATTTGAGGGGCAATTGGGAGGGCCCTATAGCATAAGGAGTGCACAAATGGTATTTAAGCGATTTAAGCGTGAGGCGAATGTACAGATCAAAGGGGGCATACATTTGTTGCGACACAGTTTTGCGACCCATTTATTGGAGCAAGGGGCGGACATCCGCTTGGTGCAGCTGCAGTTGGGACACAACAGTGTAAAGACGACACAGATATACACCCATGTGACGGAGAAGCGCAACCAGCATTTGCGGAGTCCTCTGGACAACCTAGACGATTAAACGCAATGCGCTATTTAAATTCCGCAATCCTTAAGCATTGATTTTCAGCATTTATTCATTATACTTGCGTTATATAAGCTGCGTATACTGTAATGTTACCAGTAACCCTAAGACAACAGAACAACAACAAACAAACGACAATAAAATATGGCAAAGTTTTTAAACACGACAGGAGTTTCTTATCACTTAGAAGAACTTATCAAAGGGACAAAAGACAGATTAATTCTTATCAGCCCTTACTTGCAGTTCACGGACAGAATTAAAGAGCACCTGAGTAATTTGAACATTCAAAAGCGTGACATTAGAATTGTTTACAGAGAAAACAAATTACAACTTGAAGAAAACAATTGGTTAGAAAGCCAAATTGGTATTCGGACAAGTTTGTGCAAAAACCTTCACGCCAAATGCTATATAAACGAAAACGAGGCAATTATAACTTCAATGAATTTGTATGAGTTTTCGCAACAGAACAACAATGAAATGGGAATTTACATTTCAAAGGCACAAGACGCAGACCTTTATAATGCAACACTTGAAGAGGTTCAGCGACTTTTGACAATAAGTGAAGAAATCAGAGTTACAGTTAAAAAGGTTACGGCAGACACTCCTCCAAAAACCGAAAAGAAAGTTGTTGAGACAAAACCTGTATTTGCAAAATCATCCGACAAGCAGACAGGTTTTTGTATTCGGACTGGCGTTTCAATTCCATTCAATGTTGAGAAACCGATGAGTTATGAAGCATTTAAATCGTGGAGTAAATACAGCGACCCCGACTATGCAGAAAAATTTTGCCACTTTTCAGGAGAGCCATCAAACGGTGACACAAGTGTAAGCAGACCGATACTCAAAAAAAATTGGAAAAAAGCGAAAGAAACATTCAACCTATGACACAACTGACAAGAAGGGCTACTGGTAACAGCACCTACAAGAAATTGGCGGTTCAGTGGTTAAATGAAGCTTTGTGCTTCGTATCAAGTTCAGTGGTGGCAGACAGTTTTCGTCTCCGAAATCGCCAACTTCTTGTAGCTGCAAAACGTTACCTGATACCGCCTTTTTGAAAAATAATCTCGTCGGTATTTATGACAACGTCCAGGTGGTTAAACGAGATTCTCTTTTTTTATTCTCTATAACAAAACTGATCAGCACGAGATTCTTTGTGGGCGCATCAGGTAACAAAGGCTTAATGCAACGCTATAGAATTTCGTTATATTTGTCTAAAGAGATTGTATGCGCTGCATCAAGCCTCTGAGCGTTAGCGGGCATTCTATAAAACGTATCATGAGAGAAATAAAAATTGAAGAACAAATATGGACTATTGACAATCTCGATATAACGACATATCGAAATGGTGACTTAATTCCCAAAATTGAAGATGCAGATGAATGGAAGAATCTAAAGTCGGGTGCGTGGTGCTATTTTGAGAACAATCCTGATAATAATATCCATGGTAAATTATATAATTACCACGCTATTGTTGACCCTAGAGGATTAGCTCCAGAGGGCTATAGAATTCCCCAACATTACGATTGGCTTTTATTACAAAAATTTGGAAGTCGTTTAAAGTCTAAAAGCGATTGGCAGGAGAAAGCTGAATTAGATTTTTATATTCCTTTCAACGCAAAGCCAGGAGGCTATAGAGACAGCTACGGAAGATTTTGTTATAAAAATGAGGCGGTTGGATGGTGGGCCTCAGCTGAAAAGGATGTAAAAAATCAAGGTAACATAGCACATTGGCTTTACCAAAACGACCCACATCTTGGCTGGAAACCATTCTTTGAAAATGATGGTTTTTATGTTCGTTGCCTAAAAGAGACCTATAATGTAGTGGATTTTTATTTTAACGACAATCTTCAACTTCATTGTAAATCTACTTCAATAAAATATAACAAATCGACAACATTTCAGGAAGTTCTGAATAAACTTTACGAACTATTTCTGAAAGGGACTGTAAATTCATATTCATACGGTATCGAATGGATAATTCAAGTTTACGATGGAGAGCATGTTAACGTATTGAACAAATTAGGGAATTCAGACATCAGAATATTTGATGAAATTTTGAGGTCTCAACATGGAAATTTCAGATTAATCATTAGTCGCCTATGAAAAACAAACAACGACCCGCTAACAGCACCTACAAGAAATTGGCGATTCAGTGGTTAAATGAAGCTTTGTGCTTCGTATCAAGTTCAGTGGTGGCAGACAGTTTTGTGCTCCGAAATCGCCAACTTCTTGTAGCTGCAAAACGTTACCGGTCATGCTAGGACGACAACATATACATTACTAATAAGTAAACTAAATGACAAGAAGCTACTATTCAAATACTGTTTCTGATTTCTTAAATGATGATGGAGACAAAATACTTGGACAACTAATCAGAAATCATCATTTTGCTGCGGAGACCTTGCAAAGAAACGCTTGGATAAAACAAATAGAAATTCTTAAGGTTGCTTTGACTTCATTTAAACGTGGACAAATATATTTTGAGTTTTTAATTCCGAGAATGGGTAAACGGGTAGACAATATTTTAATTATTGACGATTTTATTTTTGTAATTGAATTTAAAGTTGGAGAAACCGAATATCCCAAAAAAGCAATCGAACAAGTTGTGGACTACTGCTTAGATTTACAAAATTTCCATGAAGGAAGCCATCATGAAAAAATAGTTCCTGTACTGATTTCAACTAAGGCGCCAAATGTGCAAAACATATTTGAAGTAAATGGCGATTTATTCGAGCCACTAAAAACAAATGAAAATAATATTCCGGAAGTAATTACTAGCACGGTTTTATTAAGCAATGGGACTAAAATAAACTCAAGCAAGTGGGAGAATTCGATTTACAAACCAACTCCGACAATAATTGAAGCCTCTCAGGCTCTTTACAGAGGACATTCTGTTTCTGAAATATCGCGAAGCGATGCAGGTGCAATAAATCTTTCAAAATCGACTGATTGTATTAATCGCATTATTGAAAAATCAAAAAATAATTCTTCTAAGTCAATTTGCTTTTTGACAGGTGTTCCTGGTGCGGGAAAAACACTTGCCGGCCTTAACATTGCAAACGAAAGGAGAAAAGCAAATGAAGATGAAAATGCTGTTTTTTTATCAGGAAATGGGCCATTGGTTTATGTATTAAGAGAAGCTTTAATTAGGGATGAAGTTCAGCATTCAAAAGAAAAAGAAAATGGAGAAAAGTTAACGAAGAAAAAATCTGCAATAAAGGCTAACGCCTTTATTCAAAATATTCACCATTTCCGTGACGACAATTTAATTTCAAATCAAGCACCAGATGAAAAGGTTGTAGTTTTTGATGAAGCTCAAAGAGCCTGGACAAAGGAAAAGGCAATTTCATTCATGAAAACAAAAGGTCAAGAATTCAATATGTCTGAACCTCAGTTTTTAATTGATGTAATGAATAGGCATCAAAACTATTGTACAATAATTTGTCTGGTCGGAGGTGGACAAGAAATCAATACAGGTGAAGCAGGACTTTCGGAATGGATAATAGCTTTAAAAAATCATTATCCGGATTGGAGCATCCATTATTCAAGCCTTATCGCAGGGGACAATGACTATTTAAATGATGTGTCATTAAAAGAATGGCTAAAAGAAAAAGGCAATGCTGAAAATGAACTTCATTTGGAGGTTTCAAATCGTTCATTCCGATCAGAAAAAACATCAAGTTTTGTTCATGAAGTTATTAATGGCAACGCAAATCAAGCAAAATTAATTTTAACAGAAATCCACGATCTGTTCCCAATATATATAAC
>JBEDCT010000063.1:0-11559 GCA_041176665.1 Bacteroidota bacterium
GTTTTACCGTACATTCTTCAAAGCTAGGCGTAGATAATTTTGGACGCACGTTATTCGAAAAAGCATATGCTTCGGTTGGTATTCCAAAGAAGTTCTTGTCGCAAATTTTGTTGCTGTTATCGTCGTGATACACGACCACTGCATAAGTACCTGCTTCCAAATCCGTGAATGGAAACTTTACTTCGGGCGCTTTTGCGTCCAAACGTGCCAAACGATGCGTTTTTCCGGCTTGTGCAAACCCAGCTGGATTCTTGTATAAATCAAATTCAATCAATCCTTTGCTATGTTGCAGCGAAGTTACTTTGACAGTTAAATCATATCCCAACTTGGACGATTTATTGGTCAGCGGAAAGAAAAGATAACTGAGCGAAAAAATACCAAGGGCTAACTTAAACATGGAGCTTTAACTAGTTAATTTTCAAATACACACCAAGCGTCATTTGCTTGTTGTTCAAAGAAAAGATCGAATTTCCAACGTTTTGTACCCACTCCTTCCATGCGCCAAATTCGAAATCATTGCTCAGGTCACGCTGACCCTCGTAATAGGATATTTTGCAACCAAAACGTTTTGTAAAATTGAAGGAGGCATACGCAAAATAACCATAGTCCAGTTTAGCGTTGGTATTTGCACTAACAACAGAACCTAAATCGGTACTATTGGAAGCAAATGCAGCGATGGAAGAATAATTTGTTGTCATGCTTCCTGCAACTCTGTAGCGACATTCAACTCCTCCTCCGACATGTAACTTCCAAGCATTCAGTTGAACACCAAGTGGCAAAGAAATCATGTCCGCGGTAGTCAACTTATCGCTGGTATAAGTCGCCTGCAAACTTCCATCCGGATTATACGCATTTTGAGAAGTCACGTACCGACCATTAGCTTTCACATACCCCAATCCAGAAAAAACCGTAGCGAATTTCAATACTGTATAACTTAACTCAACTCCACCACTTGCCGCAAATTTCCAATACACTTTTGGATCCAATTCATTTTGCTGAACCAGATTACTGACAGCGGAGACATCCTGTTTATTCAATCCCGTTTCAGCATGCAAGGTCCATTTCCACTGCGCATTTACTTGAGCAGAAATAAGGACACAAAAAAGTACTTTCCAAAGTTTGTTTATCATCTTAGCCTAAGAATGGGTATTTGTAATCTGTTGGTGGGACAAATGTTTCTTTGATTGTTCGAGCAGAAGCCCAACGCAATAAATTCATTGCTGCACCTGCTTTATCGTTTGTACCAGAACCTCTCGCTCCACCAAATGGCTGTTGTCCGACAACAGCACCTGTTGGTTTATCATTTATGTAGAAATTTCCAGCAGCATGCACCAATTTTTTCGTCGCCAATTGAATCGCATAACGGTCATTGGACATAATGGAACCAGTCAAGGCGTATTCAGAAGTAGAATCTAACATTTCCAAGGTTTCTTCGAATTGATTTTCGTCGTAAACGAAGACTGTCAAAACTGGACCAAAAATCTCCTCACACATGGTGCGGAATTTCGGATTGGAGGTCACCACCGTTGTTGGTTCAATAAAGTATCCTTTGGATTTATCATACGATCCACCGGTAATGATTTCCGCATCGGATTGTCCTTTGCAATAGTCGATAAATCCAGCGATTTTATCGAATGCACGTTCATCAATGACCGCGTTCACAAAGTTGTTGGTATCCTCTGGCGAACCCATTTTGAAGGAATTCACTTGTTCAACAAAGATGCGTTTCACATCCGGCCACAAATTGGATGGAACATAGGCTCTTGAAGCTGCCGAACATTTTTGTCCTTGGAATTCGAAAGCTCCTCTGGACATTGCTGTAGCTACTTCCGCTGCATTTGCTGAACGGTGAACCATGATGAAATCTTTTCCACCTGTTTCTCCAACGATTCTTGGGTACGAACGGTAATGCTCTAAATTTTGACCAATTTCTTTCCACAAATGACGGAAAACACCTGTCGAACCCGTAAAATGTAATCCTGCAAACTCTCTGTGTTTGAAAACGATGTCACCAGCTACTGGTCCATCAACGGTAATCATGTTAATGACACCATCCGGTACGCCAGCTGCTTTGAATAATTCCATGATGACTTGCGCTGAATATACTTGTGAATCTGCTGGTTTCCATACAACAACATTTCCCATCATTGCTGGTGCGGCACATAAGTTCGCTGCAATCGATGTAAAGTTGAAAGGTGTAATCGCGAAAACGAATCCTTCTAGGGGACGGTATTCCAAGCGATTCCACATTCCTGGTAAAGACTCTGGTTGTTCTTTATAAATCTGTGTCATGTACTGCACATTGAAACGGAAAAAGTCTATCAACTCACACGCGGCATCAATTTCGGCTTGCATCACATTTTTTGATTGCGCTAACATCGTAGCAGCATTCATTCTATTGCGAAAAGGTCCAGCCAATAAATCTGCTGCTTTTAAGAAAATCGCTGCACGTTCTTCCCACGGAAGTTCCGCCCATGCTTTTCTTGCAGATAAAGCGGATTCAATCGCATCGGTTACATGACTGGCATCACCCACATTGAAATGTCCAAGCACATGTGCATGGTCATGCGGTGGATTCATCGCTTTTTTCGTATTCGTGCGCACTTCTTTTCCACCAATGTACATCGGAACATCCACAGGAGCTTGGCTCCACATGTCCTTGTAGGTTTGCATTAAGGAATTTCGTTCCGCTGATCCTGGTGCGAATGCTTTCACAGGTTCGTTGATGGCAATGGGTGTTTTAAAAAAAGCGTTTGACATAACTATTGAATTTTTAACAAAGATAATAGAATAGTTATTCGGGAAAGTAATCCATGTTTCACTTGAAAGGATTTCCATCCGTTTCGCGAAATAAATACTACCTTTGAAGCACATGTATTTAGCACAATTACACCTCATCAATTTCAAGAATTACGAAGATTTAGAAGTAGATCTTTGCGCGGGAATTAATGGGCTTGTTGGACAAAACGGAAGTGGAAAAACGAACATTTTAGATGCCGTTTACTACTTAAGCATGTGCAAATCTTATTTGAATGCGATTGACCGTCAGAACATTCGTTTTGACCAAGGATTTTTTTCCATTCAAGGAAAATGGCATTTGGAAGAACAAGATTACAACGTTCATTGTGCCTTGAAAAACGGCGGAAAAAAAACCGTAAAAATCAACAAAAAGGAATACGAAAAGTTAGCCGATCACATTGGAAAATTTCCAGTGGTTTTCATATCTCCCTACGACGGTGATTTGATTGCTGATGGTTCCGACATGCGCCGCAAGTGGATGGATGGAATTTTATCACAATTAGACAGGGTCTATTTGGAAGAAATTCAACGCTACAACAAAGTATTGGAGCAACGAAACGCCTTGTTGAAGAATATGTTTGAGCACCGTTTGTTTGACGTGGACTCCATCGAAGTGTGGAACGAACAACTCATTCCTTCTGGAAATTACATTCATCAGAAACGCAAGGATTTTCTAGCAGAATTTATTCCTGTTTTTCAACGTTTTTACTCGGAAATTGGATTGGACTCTGAATCCGTTGGACTGGAATACCGTTCGCAATTGAATGATCATTCCTTCGCAGATTTACTTCAGATGCATGCCAAAAAAGATGCAGTCACACATTATTCCAATGCTGGAACGCACAAGGATGATTTGGTCTTTACGATTAAAAATCATCCCGTGAAGAAATTCGGTTCACAAGGACAACAGAAGTCCTTTGTCATTGCTTTGCGCTTAGCTCAATACGATTGGATGAAGCAGCATAAGGGATTGAATCCAGTGTTGTTGCTCGACGATATTTTCGACAAGCTTGACAACGAACGCGTGCAGCGTTTGATTGATTTAGTGACAGCGGATTACTTCGGACAAGTGATTGTGACCGATTCGGATCCGGAACGCATGAAACAATTATTCGATTCGCTGCAAACGGAGAAAAAACTTTTCCAAGTCAAGGATCAGCAATTGTCCTTGATTTTATCCTAACTTTATTCCATGCGCGAAGACAACAGACGTAGTTCGGAGGAGGAACCATTAAAAGACCTCATCGATAAATTCTTGAAAGCTTATTCTTTGGAGGGTAAAATGAAAGAGTACGATATCATCGCTGCTTGGCCAGATTTAATGGGTCCGGCTGTCGCTCATCGCACGAAAGAAATTCACATTAAAAACCAAACGCTATACTTGAAAATCGATTCCTCAGTGATGCGGGAAGAGTTGTTTAATGGGAAGCAAATCATCATTGAGCGCGTGAACAAAGAAGCAAAATGCCAGCTCATCAACGACATTTGGTTTTCGTAATTAATTTGGTATTTCCTTGCTGAATTGAAAGAGCCAATCGTACAGTTCGTCCGTACGAAACACACGTTCTAAGTCACCATGATTCGCACCAGGAACGACGGTATACTTTAAGTTTTCTCCCCCGTTGCACTCACGAATGGACCGCACCATTTTTTCAGACTCGCTGATTGGAACAGCGCTATCGCGATTTCCATGTTGAATCCATACAGGAATTGTCGAAAGATTACAGCCATTTCTGGTATTTCCACCGCCACACAAGGCAACTGCTGCCGTAACGATTTCAGGATATTGTCCCGCAAAATCTAAAGTACCGTAGCCACCTAAACTCATACCCGTCACATACACACGGTTCGTATCCGTATCGAATTGTTCCTGTGCAAAACGTAAAACAGACAATACTTTTGCCGGTTCCCAAGATTTCCCTGCAGGAACTTGAGGCGCAATAACTATTGCGGGAATTTCCCTGCCTTTTTCAATTTCGTGGATGATTCCGTACTTCTTTACTAACTCCAAATTGTTTCCGGATAGACTTCTTCCATGAAGGAAAATCAGCACAGGAGGATTGTTTTTTAGAATGCTATCTGCAGGTAAATGCAGCAAAAAGGGATAGTCCGCCTGATTGTAAATGGCTTTTAATTGTCCAAAACTGGACAAAGACCATAAAAGAGTAAAAAGGAGAATTCCGATGCGCATATCGCAAAGTTAGGGCTCTTCTGAGGAGTTAACAATTTGATTTTTGAACAGTTGATCCTATGGTTATACACAATAGGAAGGCATCAAGCGCTCAATTGCATCCTTAATTATTTTCCAATTTGTACGAGATACCGATACCAAGAACGGATTTAAACTGCGTTCGTGGTCCAACCTTTCCGTAGATGTCGCGGATTTTGATGTCGTCGTCATAGACTAAATTCCATTGGGCAGTAGCTGAGAATAAGGAATTTACACGAAAAACAAAAAGTAATTCTGCATTGACATCGATGTTTTGCGGGTTGTTCAAATAATTACTGAAGAGCTCGAGCTTTGACTTCATTTCGATATTCTTTGCCAAGTTTTTATTCCATTTCATTTTCACGAAAGCGCCGTATTCTTGGCGGTATTTTTGTCCTTTCTCCACTCCGAAAGCCCCAACTGCGGACAAAGAATCATCCAAAACAAAAGTTGATTTGAAGGCTATCGAGGAGAAAAAGATGGAAAATTGATCGCCTTTTCGCAAGTCGGTCCCTAGCGCAAGATTCAGATATCCGGGGGCCATAAAGGTAGAAACCACTACGGAATCGTTTGGATACGTGAATCCATTCACCATTTGCGTTTTGAATCCCGCAGCAACTGTCAAAAAGAAATCCTTTGACAAAAGCATCCCGAAGGTGCTGGACAAATCCATGCGGTCATCAGTTTTTTGTAATCCGACACCATTTAGTTTATCCAAATACTTGATTCCGCCGAGTGCTAAACTCACATCGTTGGTCCATTTAACATTGTTACGCGTATAGTATGCACTAGCGCCAACAGATCCAATCATCGATATGTTGTTTCGTCCACCGGCGTTCCAATTCACAAAAGAGGATTGCGTTCCACTCAAGGAGTAAAGAGATTTCAATTTCCAAAAGTTTATAGAATCAGCATTCACTTGAGCGAAATTCATCGTCCATGATAGCAGAAAAACAGCAAGAATGTATGTATTTTTGGATCGCATTGTCTAATCAAGCACAAAATTAATGGACAAATTCACGTTAATGCTTCTAGTGTTATGGAACATTTCAACAAGTCAATGTTTTTCACAGTCTGTTGACTATTCACAAGCGCAAAACTGGGCGGTTTTACCAGGTGCGTATCCAAGTGGACTACAATCCAAGGTGAGCGACACCACCTTATGGAAGGATGTCGATGTTTTTTATGTGTATCCAACCTTAATTATTGACAAAAATGACAAGCGCTGGAATGTTGAGTTAAGCGACAAAGAACAGCAACAAAAAGTTTTGGGTTCGGCAGTAACATACCAAGCCAGTGCATGGGCGGAGGCCGGCAGAATGTACGTTCCATTTTACCGTCAAGCGCACATTCGGTCGTATTATACCTTAGAAGAAGGAGGACGCGACGCCTTGTTATTTGCGTATGAAGATGTCAAAAATGCCTTTCAATATTACTTGGATCATTACAATCACGGACGTCCAATCATCCTTGCTGGACACAGTCAAGGGAGTACGCATTTACGAATGATTTTGCGCGATTTTTTCGATAACAAAGCACTTCAAACACAATTAGTTGCAGCGTATATTCCCGGAATTGGCATGGAAAAAACAGAATTTTCGACGATTCCCTTGATGAACAGTCCTAAACAAACAGGCGGATTCGTGACCTGGAACACCTTTAAAAAGAACATTGACGAAGATGCATACCGTCGCTGGTACAAAGGAAAAGCAGTCGTGAATCCGGTAAGCTGGTACGACCAAGGTGGTGCTTCAAAGGAGCAGCATCAGGGATTTTTGTACTCAAATGGAGAAACTTTCTGCCAGTGCTTCGAAACAAATGTCATCGATGGAGCTATATGGATTTCACGTCCCTGCTCCTATTTTGGACTCTTTTCTTGGACGATGAAATCCCTTCACATTGGAGACGTCAATTTATTTTGGAAAGACATACAATACAACGCCAAATTAAGGGCACGCGTTTATTTAGAAAATAAGCGTTCATAAGTACCGATTTCAGTTCAAAACTTCCCTCCTATTTTATTGACGATTCTTTTTTTGCTTCGTATATTTGTGCACTCAAAAAAGAACATTCATGACACCATTTTCTAGAAGACACATCGGACCGAGTGAAGCAGAGAAAAAAGCCATGTTGGCTGCTATCGGCATCGACTCGATTTCCACATTGATTGACCGTACGATTCCTGCCCAAATTCGTTTAGATGGTGAGTTGAAAATCGCTGATGCGATGACGGAACAAGAATTTTTACAGCACGTTTCAGAATTGGCTGCGAAAAACCAGGTTTTTAAGTCGTTCATTGGACTTGGTTATCATGAAACCATCGTTCCAAGTGTCATCCTTAGAAACGTATTGGAAAATCCAGGATGGTATACTGCGTATACGCCATATCAAGCGGAGATTTCACAAGGACGTTTAGAAGCGTTGTTGAATTTCCAAACTATGATTTTGGATTTAACGGGGATGGAAATTGCCAATGCCTCATTATTGGATGAATCCACTGCCGCAGCCGAAGCAATGATTATGTTCTACAACTCACGTTCAAGAGCTGAGGTTCAAGCAGGAAAAAATAAGTTTTTCGTTTCGGAAGATGCCTTGCCACAGAGCATTGATGTCATGCTTGGACGTGCCATTAACTTAGGCATTGAATTGGTGATTGGAAACATCGATACATTCGAAGGATCAAGCGAATTTTTTGGTGCATTTATTCAAAATCCGTCTGCACACGGACACATTCGCGATTTACAGTCGAAAATTGCACAATTGAAAGAACATGGAATCCAAGTGGCAGTTGCTGCGGATATCCTTTCGTTAGTGGTGTTGAAATCACCAGGAAGTATAGGCGCTGACGTTGTTCTTGGTTCTTCACAGCGTTTTGGTGTCCCAATGGGCTATGGTGGACCACACGCGGCGTTCTTTGCAGCGAAGGAAGACTACAAACGTCATATTCCAGGTAGAATTATCGGTGTATCGAAAGATGTGGATGACAATTTCGCCTTACGCATGGCGCTTCAAACGAGAGAGCAACACATCAAACGCGATAAAGCGACATCGAATATTTGTACAGCACAAGCGTTGTTGTCGGTGATGGCAAGTATGTATGCAGTATATCACGGTCCAGATGGAATTCGTGAAATCGCGAATCACGTACATGGATTAGCGACAAAAACTGCAGCTGGATTAGCAGCAAAAGGAATAACATTAGGAACAGATTCATATTTCGATACACTTTGGATCAAAGGTGTGGATTGCAAAAGCATTCGTGCGAAAGCAGAAGCACAGCAATTAAATTTCCGTTACATTTCTGAATCAGAATTGAGCATTAGTTTTGCCGAACCACATACAGATTCGGATGTTGCTATGATTCTTTCTTGCTTTGATGCAAGCGCTGTAGAGAACGGAACTTCTTCTCTTTCCGCAGGACTTAAAAGAACAGATGCGGTGTTAACACACCCAGTATTCAATAGCCATCATTCGGAATCTAAAATGATGCGCTACATTAAACGATTAGAAAACAAAGACCTTTCGTTGGTACATAGCATGATTCCATTGGGATCTTGTACGATGAAATTGAATGCTGCGACGGAATTAATGCCAATCACAAATCCGCAGTTTGCCAATTTACATCCATTTGCACCGGTTGAACAAGCAGCTGGATACCATGAAATGTTCAGACAATTGTCCTTGGATTTATCCGAAAGCACAGGATTTGCAGGGGTTTCTTTGCAACCAAACTCAGGCGCACAAGGAGAATACGCTGGACTGATGGTCATCAAAGCATTCCATGAATCGAATGGCGATACGCAACGTAAAAAAATGATTATTCCATCATCTGCGCACGGAACGAATCCTGCTTCTGCAGTGATGGCTGGATTTGAAGTAGTGGTAACAGGTTGTGACGAAAATGGAAACATTGACATCGAGGAATTACGTCAAGTGGCCATCGAATTAAAAGATGTATTAGGCGGACTTATGGTTACGTATCCATCGACACATGGTGTATTCGAAGAAGGAATTCGCGAAATCACTTCAATTATTCACGATAATGGTGGACAAGTATACATGGACGGTGCGAATATGAATGCACAGGTTGGGTTGACAAATCCAGGGAATATTGGCGCGGACGTTTGTCACTTAAACTTACATAAAACATTTGCCATTCCTCACGGTGGTGGTGGTCCTGGAATGGGTCCAATCGGTGTGGCAGCACACTTATTGCCATTCTTACCAGGGAATCCAATGATTAAAACGGGTGGTGAAAAAGCGATTCATGCCATTTCTGCCGCACCGTACGGAAGCGCTTTGATTTTATTGATTTCTTACGCTTACATCAAAATGTTAGGGGCGAAAGGATTACGCGAGTCAACAGAAATTGCGATTTTAAATGCGAACTATATCGCTGCCGGATTGAAAGGTCACTATGATATTTTGTACACCGGAAAAAATGGAACAGTGGCGCACGAAATGATTTTGGACTGTCGCGACTTCAAACGCACAGCCGAAGTAGAAGTGGCTGATATGGCAAAACGCTTGATTGATTTCAACTTCCACGCACCGACGGTATCCTTCCCTGTAGCTGGAACATTGATGATTGAGCCAACAGAATCAGAAGATAAAGAAGAATTAGATCGTTTCATCATCGCGATGATTAAAATCCGCGAGGAAATTCGTCAAATTGAGGAAGGAAAAGCAGACAAAGCGAACAACTTATTGAAAAATGCGCCGCATACCGCAGATTGCATCATCAATAAAGAATGGAATTATCCATACACAGCACAAGAGGCTGCTTACCCCGTTGCATACTTGAAAGAGTGGAAATATTGGGTGCCAGTTCGACGAGTTGACAATGCCTTTGGTGACCGCAATTTGATTTGCTCTTGTCCAAGTATTGAAAGTTACCAATCATAATTACTAAAAAGTCCCTTTGGTTTCAAAGGGACTTTTTACTTTTTAACGTAGTTTCGTACGTAAAATCCAACGATGATGAAATTAGATATCCTAGCATTTGCCGCTCACCCTGACGACGTGGAATTATCCGCTTCTGGTACCTTATTGCACTACGCTGCACTTGGGAAGAAAATCGGAATCGTTGATTTAACGGAGGGAGAACTAGGGACACGTGGCACTGTTGAAGACCGTTACGCAGAATCCGCAGCGGCTGGAAAACTTATGAATCTTCAGATACGGAAGAATTTGAACTTAGGCGATGGATTCTTCGAAATCAACGAAGAAAACAAACGCAAAATCATTGAACAAATCCGTCTTCATCAACCCGAAATCGTCATGGCAAATTGCTTGAACGACCGTCATCCCGATCATGGACGTGCTGGAAAATTAGTTTCCGACGCTTGTTTTCTATCCGGACTAAGAAAAATTGAAACAGTGGTTGACGGCATTTCTCTTGCTCCTCATCGTCCGCGCTTAGTTTTACATTACATTCAAGATCATTATACACATCCGGACATCGTCATGGACGTGAGTCCATTCATGGAACAAAAAATCGAAGTCATCAAAGCCTTCCGTTCACAATTTTACGATCCAAATTCCAACGAACCAAACACCCCGATTTCCGGTGAAGAATTTTTTCAATTCATCAGAGGACGCATGATGCAGTATGGACGTCCAATTGGCGCAGATTACGCCGAAGGATTTACCGTTACACGCATTTTAGGTACAAAAGACTTGTTTACGTTGGTGTAATCGGCACTGAGCACTAGGCACTAATTTAATGTGCCAATGTGCTAATGATTTGTTTGCTTCGCAAACGGTTTAATGTTTATCGAAGTAATTTAACACCAATCCACCATTCTTATAGATACCGGCACTGAGCACTAAACTTACTGACCCTGAAGGGGTCAAATCTCCATACAAAAAAACGGGCCCTCGTTAAACCACAAACCTAAAGGGGTTGAATTTTTTAAAAAAAACCAATTGTAGGCTCAGGGCATGCCCTGCGCCTACAAAGATTCTGGGAATCCCATCTTCGCTTGCGAAGAGCCAACTACTACCAATTAGCACATTGACACATTAGCACATTGGCAAATTACCGCATTATCCCTACCTTTACATCGTGAAAACACTCACCCTCTTATTTTTAAGTCTTCTACTGTTCCTTGGGAACATCGGAATTCCTGTGTTTACACATGCTTGTGAGGAAGATGGTGTATTCACCTCGTTTTTCATCCAGCTACAAAATCATTGCCAAGAAGAAACAGAAGTCTCCAAACTTCCGCCTTGTTGTCAGGAAGAAAAGAAGAATAACTGTTGCAGCGATGAAAAAACGATCGTGCAGTTAGAAGAAAAATATGTGCAGAGTCAAGTACTTTCCGTTCCATCGTTTGCATTTATTTGTCCAGCTCATACTGCAGTCTTCAATTTCCATGTATTACAAACGAAGGACATTTCTGTCGTTCAATCATGGGAAGATCCACCGCCGATAAAAGAAAGCGGAAGAGACATCCTAATTCAACATTGCGTATTTCGCATATAAACAAACTGATTGATACATTTTGTACATGGAATGCCGTGTACCATAATTAGTACTCATGATGAAC
>JBEDCT010000064.1:0-4263 GCA_041176665.1 Bacteroidota bacterium
CCAATTAAAATGGGAAAGCGCATTCCATTGCGTTCCGTTAAAGAAAATTCCGTTTTAACAATTTTTCCACCCATGTGGATTTTCACATAAATGAAGTACCGTTCTTGCGTTTGTCCGGTAGAACTTTTCACTCTTTTTTTGCGAAATTCCTTAAACAAAAATATTCGATCAATGTAAGACGGATGCGATTCATCCAAAAACTTGACTTCTAGCACTCCATCTTGCTCTTGACAATGAGAAACATGAATGCTCGATGAATACGCTCCCGTATCAACTTTCACCTGTACATCGCTTAGTCCGAACTCGATAAGATCAGCTACTTCGCGTCTACCAATTACAACTTTTTCTTTTTTCATGGATGAGCAACAAATTTACTTGAATAATTGTGAAAATGAAAATCGACAAGAAATCATAATAAACCGCGGATAAACACGTTAAGGATTGTAACTTTGTATACAATGAACTATTGGATTTTCTTCCTTACCTTAATTGCAAGCAACATGGCCTGGACTCAAAAAGTTCGTGTGGAGGGTTCATGTGTAGGAAAGAAAAATAAGTCCTTAGAGAATGTTCAAATTAAGGTGAAGCAATATCCATCGCTTTCATTGCTATCAGACGAAAATGGTCAATATGCCTTCGAAGCGTCCGCCGGAGATACCTTATTGATTCAACTTTCTATCGAAGATTTACGGGATCAACTAACGGTCATTGTCAAAAAAACGGATGTTCAAATCATACCTAAGGTAATTTTTGCCGTTTCTGATAATAGAGAAGTCGTTGTGCAATATGGATTAAACGATCCGTTTACCCTAGACGTGCTTCCTGTTTTAAAATACACCCAAATGGTGAACGTAGAAAAAGCATTGGTATACTCTACTGCTGCAACTTCTAATAATGAATTGACCTCCAATTACAATGTCCGAGGCGGGAATTACGATGAAAACTTAGTTTATGTAAACGGATTTTTAGTTTATCGTCCATTCTTAACGCGCAGTGGACAACAAGAAGGAATGAGTTTTATACATTCCTCACTTGTGGAATCTGTCCGTTTTTCCGCTGGGGGATTCGATGCACAATATGGCGATCGACTCAGCTCCGTTTTGGACATTACCTACCGCACTCCGGACAGCACCAAGGCAAGTAGCACCGTTTCACTTTTAGGTATTGAGGCACATGCGGAACAATCTGTTTCTCCACGTTTCAATTACATCGTCGGTGCACGCTATCGATCCAATGGCTATTTCTTAAATTCTCTTCCAACGAAAGGGGCTTACAATCCTGTTTTTGCGGATGCACAAATTTTAACCAACTATTCCATTTCAGAGAAGCTAACGTTTAGTCTGCTCGGTCATTTCTCTTCGAATGCGTATCGTTTTAGTCCACAAACGGCAGAATCGGATTTCGGAACAGCGAATGAAGCCTATCGACTGATGATTTATTACGATGGAAAAGAAGCAACGAAGTTCCAAACTGCCATGGGTGGTGCTTCTTTGAAATACGAACCGAATAAACGAACCAATTTAGACTTTTACATTTCGGCTTTTAACACGAATGAAAGAGAATATTTCGACGTTCAAGGACAATATTACATCAATCAACTGGAAACAGATCCCGCGAAAGAAGAATACGGTGATTCCATCGCCACTTTGGGTGTTGGAACTTTTCTCAATCACGCTCGAAATCGTTTAAATGCCACCATCCTTAGCGCTTATCACAACGGATCCCTGCAATTATTTAATGGCTACACGGATGACGAGCACTTACATTCCCGTACCTCAAACCTCAAATGGGGAGCGCAAGTTCAACGTGATTTCTTTACCGATGTACTCAGTGAATGGCGTATGATTGATTCTGCAGGATATAGTTTGCCGCAAACAGGCAATCAAGAAGTCACACTCTTCGAGACCATTAAAGGAGACTTAAATTTAACCAACTATAAGTTTAGCGGCTTTACACAATGGAACTTGACCTGGTCCGCAACAAAAAAGAACTATCCAGTTAAGATTCTTAAGAAATTCAAAACGGATGACGTGAAATCTGTTCAGGAATATTCGAAAGTGATTAATGAATCGAATCGTAAAATTGCTTTATCCACAGGACTGAGAGGTGGATATACTGCCATAAACAAAGAGCCGTACTTTACTCCACGCTTTAGCTTAACGTATTTTCCTCGTGCTTACATGGTTCAGAATAATCGCATTGTTAGACGGAATTTAAGTTACCGTTTGTCTAGTGGATTGTACTATCAGCCACCTTTTTACCGCGAATTCAGAACGTTTGACGGGAAATTGAACACTATGGTTCGCGCGCAGAAATCCATGCACGTAGTGGCAGCGACAGATTTGTTTTTTGAAATGTGGGGACGTGAAAAACCCTTTAAATTCACAGGTGAACTTTACTACAAATACTTATGGGATGTGAATCCATATGAAATTGAAAACGTTCGAACAAGGTATTATGCGGATAACAATGCCGTTGCTTATGCGTATGGTATTGACATGAATGTTCATGGTGAATTTGTGAAAGGGATCGAATCCTTTTTCAAAGTTGGACTCATGCGTACACGCGAGGACATTTTAAATGATCACTATACCGAATACTTTAATGCCGCTGGAGAACGCATTATTTTTGGATACAGCGAAGACCAGGATGTCGTGGATAGCAACGTTGTTTTCCCGGGTTATATCCCTCGTCCAACAGATCAACTATTAACGATTGGCGCACTTGTCCAAGATCAAATGCCTGGATTCGAACAATTCAGCGTCCAAATGGGCTTGCAGTTTGGATCAAGACTTCCTTATGGACCACCAGATTTTACGCGATACAAAGATACTTTGCGCATAAAATCTTATTTCCGTGTAGATCTTGGTTTATCTTACGACTTGCTGAAAGGTGGGAAAATGGCGAAAAAATCGTTCCTAAGAAAATGTGAAGCGGCGTCCATCTCCCTAGAGATTTTCAATTTATTGGGGATTAATAATGTCCTTTCGAAACAATGGATTCAAGATGTAGAAGGAAAGTACTACGCGATTCCAAATTACTTGACCTCTCGCAGGTTCAACCTAAAGTTGAGTATCTCAATTTAAAGACGGAGCAAAGAGAAATTTATTCGGAGAAACCAAATCCGTTTTTACGGCATACATCACAATTCCAGCTGTATTTTTCACGCCCAATTTTGCCATGATGTTCTTTCGATGTGTATTGACCGTGTGCTTACTCAAAAACAACTGCTCGGCAATGATCTCATTGGTGTGTCCTTCGGAAATAAGTACAATGATTTCATTTTCTCTTTCCGATAGTACAACAGGCTCACAACTAAAGGAGTCGAAGTCTAAGTCGTTTACATCAATATTTGCTCGCTGAATGGTTTCCAAGATTTGACCACAGAAGAACTTGTTTCCGCGACTTGTTTCACGAACAGCATCAACGATTTCACTCAACTCACAATCCTTCTTTACGTAGCTTGTTACTCCGGAACGAAGCGCGTCAACAAGTGTCTGTGCATTTTGTGCACTTGTCACGGCTAAAAACTTAAGATCTGGGTATTTCGTGGATATACGTTGTAACGTATCAATCGTGAATCCTTCGGAAGTAAAATCGATCAAGACGAGTGTCGCACCAAAAGAAGCCAACTGGGACAAAAGTTCCTTTTCACTTCTTGCTTCTCCTACAATGGTGACATTTAACTCAGCCGTTAACACGGTGCGAAGTCCGAGTCGCATTAAATCATTGCTGTCTGCTAAAATTAAATTCACCTTATTTAGAATTGATATAAACAAAGGTACGGGAGATTTAAAAACAAACCACACAAATCCCGGTGTATTTTCAACAAGGTATCCACAAATTCATTGGAAGAAACTACCTTTGTTTAGTGAAAACAGAGATTGGACAAGATATTCAACAAGCGATTTCCTTATTAAAACGAGGAGAAATAGTTGGTATTCCGACAGAAACGGTCTACGGACTCGCAGCGGATGCAACAAACGAAGATGCAGTTCTGAAGATTTTTGAGGCAAAGGGGCGACCTACCTCAAATCCCTTAATTCTACATTTCGCAAGCATCGATTCGATTTTTCCTTATGTCGCTGAATTCCCGGAGACCTTGTTAAAACTCGCAAGTCATTATTGCCCTGGTCCCATTACCTTCATTCTACCCAAAAGTTCTTTGGTTCCTTCGCTTATAACTGCTGGACAAGAAACGGTTGCCGTGCGTGTGCCGGAACACGAAATGACCTTAGAATTACTTCGCCACGTCGATTTCCC
>JBEDCT010000065.1:0-8919 GCA_041176665.1 Bacteroidota bacterium
GCGAGAAGAAACATCATGGTGGACGGACTAAACAGCATTCCTGGTGTATTTTGTCCAAAACCGAGTGGTGCGTTTTATTGCGTAGCAAAATTCCCAGTGGATGACGCCGAGAAATTCTGCCAATGGTTATTGGAAGATTTTGATTTTGAAGGTCAAACCGTCATGATGGCTCCAGCAAATGGATTCTACTCTACTCCTGGTGCAGGAAAACAAGAAGCGCGTATTGCGTATGTATTGAACCAAGATTCCTTGCATAAATCAGTAGAATGTTTACGTGTTGCCTTGCAAGTGTATCCAGGAAGAACAGCATAAAAAATGAGCATCCAAACCTACATCGATTCTATTCCGGAAGCGTATCAAGCAGATTTCACGCAACTAATGAACGTGATTAAGGAAAATATTCCTGCAGGATTCGAAGAAGCGGAAAGTTATGGAATGATTGGTTATGTCGTACCACATGCGATTTATCCTGATGGTTACCATTGTACACCGAAATTACCCTTGCCTTTTTTGAATATTGCATGCCAGAAGAACTTCATTGCCGTTTATCACATGGGGATTTATAGTGATGAACATTTGCTAAACTGGTTTGTGGAAGAATTTCCGAAACATAGTTCAAAAAAACTGGACATGGGAAAATCGTGCATTCGGTTCAAACACGGACATCCAATTCCATTCGAATTAATTGGTCAACTCGCTCAAAAAATGACTGTTAAAGACTGGATTGACCGCTATGAAAAAATGTACAAACGCAAATGAACCAATTCATGACTCATTCGTTGAACTAACACTATGAAACAATTCGAAGTACCTGCTTTTTACCGTTCGCACATCATCTCTAAGGTGAAAGCCCAACGTAAATTAGCAGATCCACGTAAGAAAGATTTTAGTCCAACAGAATTACAGTTGGGAACGATTACCTTCGTCATTGCACGTCACTTTGGATTCTGCTACGGTGTGGAAAACGCCATAGAAAAAAGCTACAAAGCCATACACGAAAATCCGGGAAAACGGATTTTTCTTTTGAGTCAAATGATACACAATCCAGCAGTGAACGAAGACCTCATTAGCCACGGACTTCAGTTTCTTCAGGATACAGAAGGTAATCAATTGATACCTTTTGAAGATTTGACAAAAGAAGACCTTGTTATCATACCTGCCTTTGGCACCACCTTGGAAATTGAGGGGAAACTAAATTCAATTGGAGTGGACATTGCCACATACAACACAACGTGTCCCTTCGTAGAGAAAGTATGGAATCGATCCGAAAAACTTGGTGAAACGAATCATACTGTTATTATTCACGGAAAACATAAGCACGAAGAAACACGCGCAACCTTTTCACATAGCTCCAAAAACGCACCTTCATTAATTGTAAAAGACATTAACGAAGCAAGAATTCTTGGGGACATTATTCTAGGTAAGGAGGAGTTAGACTCATTTGAACGTGTTTTTAAAGGGAAGTATTCAAATGGATTTAATCCATTAAAAGACTTAACAAAAGTTGGTGTGGTGAATCAAACAACCATGCTCGCAAGTGAAACGCAGGAAATTGCACTTTATTTGCGCGAAGTCATGCTATTGAAGTACGGGACAGAAGTTATCAAGGACCACATTGCAGATACACGTGATACGCTTTGCTATGCGACAAATGACAATCAAACTGCTACGCTCGCTTTAATGGAAACTTCTGCTGACTTAGCCATCGTTGTAGGAGGATACAATAGTTCCAACACGAGTCATTTAGTGGAATTACTTGAGCAAAAGTTCCCATGTTACTTTATTAAGGACGAGAGTGAAATTAGTTCAAGAGAAAGAATTCATTCATTTGATATTCATTCAAAATCCATACATGACACCAAGTTCTTATCTGCGGAGTCAAATCAACGCATTATCCTCACATCCGGAGCTTCTTGTCCAGATTCAATTGTAGATGGTGTCATGATGAAAATTCTTTCTTTCTTCCATACTGAAGAAGAACTTAAAACCATTTTAAGCAAGATCTAATGAAAATATACACCAAAAAAGGCGATCAAGGACACACAGGACTTATCGGCGGAACAAGAGTTTCTAAAGGAGAGTTGAGAATCGAAGCTTATGGAACAGTAGACGAATTAAATTCCTATGTTGGATTGATTCGTTCATTCGATATCAACACCACATCTGTTCAACAATTAATTGAAATTCAAGATCGCTTATTCACTATTGGATCTAGTTTAGCATCCGATCCAGAGAAATCGAACATGAAAATTCCCGATTTATTGGAATCAGACGTGGAAAAACTAGAAGAATGGATGGATGACATGGACGCCAAACTGCCTGAGTTGACCAGTTTTGTTCTTCCTGGTGGACATCCATTCGTTGGACATATTCATATTTGTCGTTGCGTATGTCGTCGAACGGAACGATTAGTGGTTACATTAGATGAACACGATTTTGTCGCACCACTTGTCATCTCCTATTTAAATAGATTAAGTGACTATTTCTTTGTTCTAGGTCGTAAAATTGCCATGGAACTCGGAATTCAGGAACAAGAATGGAAACCTCGATATTAAATTTCGCTTGCTTTATTGCATAGTTTTCATTTTTAATTTGCTTTATTGGAAATAAAAATTACTTTTGCCAAAATTAACACCTAAAACAAAGAATTATGTATTGGACTTTAGAACTTGCTTCTTATTTAGAAGATGCTCCCTGGCCAGCAACGAAAGAGGAATTAATTGATTTCGCTATTCGAACAGGAGCACCGTTAGAGGTAGTAGAAAATCTACAGGACCTAGAAGATGAGGGTGATATGTACGAAAGTATTGAAGAAATTTGGCCTGATTATCCGTCACGAGAAGATTTTCTCTTTAACGAAGATGAATATTAATTAAGTCCTGCTTCGGCAGGATTTTTTTTTATCATGAACTTTTTAGGACACCTTTACTTCTCCGGAAATGACAAAGAGTTGATGCTTGCCAATCTCTTTGGTGATTTCGTTCGTGGATCGAAACATGGACACTTTCCAGAGGTTATTCAACGTGGAATCAAATTACATCGAAAAATTGATTTCTATATCGATAACCATCCACTTGTTAAAGAGTTGAAGTTCGACTTAATGTCAGACTTGCCCAAAGTAGGACCTATTGCTGTGGATTTGTATTTCGACCATTTACTCGCGCGAAATTGGACGCAGTTTCATACTACCGAATACACTACCTTCCTAAACGACTTTTACGCCCACGAATCGGATTTCACAAACCATTATCCCGAAGAGTTTCTAAATTTCATGAACAAGTTGCGTGAACACCAATGGATGAACCATTATCCTACAAAATATGGACTAATGAAATCATGTGAAGGAGTAGCAAAAAGAATTTCCTTTGAAACGAAATTACCGACAGCACACCTTGTTTACAACAAAATGGAAACACAAATTGAAAGGGTATTTCATGGATTTATGTCTGATGCGAAAAGAGAATTTTTAATGCAATAAATTCACATGTCCATTGATAAGCACTGGACTCTCACCGTCTTTACGCTGATAAGTAATTTGATAATTGTAGATGCCGTCTTGGCATAAAACGAATTCCAAACGACCATCCCATCCTATGGTGTAATTCGTAGATTCAAAAATGGTTCCACCCCAACGATCATAGATGGATAAACTATAATTAATCGGAGTAAATCCAGTTGAGAAAACAGGGAGAAAAACGGTATTAAACTCCTCACCATCAGGCGTGAATGAATTCGGAATGTATAACGCAATATTATCCTGAACAGAAGCTGTCATCGAAAGAGAATCTTTACATCCCAAAGCCGTTTCACTGATTAATTGAACCGTGTAATTACCTTCTTGAAAAGGCAAAGCATAATCGAATGAACTTTGATTATTCACAAATGAACTACCTAATATGGTCCACGTACTTTGACTGTTTCCAGGTGTAACATTGTAAATAGTAATGGTAGGATCATCAATTTCCACTTGGTCTGGATCTATGTAAAAATTCGGAGTTGGAGTTGGATCAATCGTAACAGTGAGTGATGCTGCCGTAGAAACACATCCTAAGGCATCAATACCAAAAACGTTATAAACCGAAGTTTGTACGGGCGAAACGGAAATACTCCCATTTAGATTTTGAGGTACGTCCCAAACGTATGTCAATGCTCCACTCGGGAACAAGGTCAATGGGGTATTGACACAAACCATCGTATCCTGAACAGTTACAATAGGGAGTGGATTCACCGTTAAAGTCAATTGAACAAGGGAATCGCAACCAAAGACCGATGGAATCGTCACGGAATATTGTCCGGAAACAGTAAGCGTTTGTCCATTAAAAAAATAGCTATCACCATCACAAATAGATGCCGATATACTTGATGAACTTGGTTGAACTAATGACAATTGCAAGGTGACGATGGAATCACAACCAAGGATATTCTGTAAGGTATCGATGTATATTCCAGCTTGGTTTAAAACCTGTCCATGGAAAGAATATGTTGAACCAGTACAAATGGAATCAGCGTAACTTGAATATACCGTGGGATTTTGAAAGACTTCCATGGAATCCTGCTCCGTACAACCATTCGCATTCGTCGCAATGGCGGAATAAATTCCAGGGGCATTCACTATAATGGAATTTGTTGTGGCTCCTGTATTCCAAGAAATCGACGTAAAAACACCAGCAGCATTAACCGTTGCGACATCCCCTTGACAAATCGTCATATCTGGACCAATTTCGAACGAAAAAGTACTTAATCCAACAACAATAGAGTCGCGCACAGTCGTACAACCACTTGGAACATCGAGCCAATAAATTCCTGGCGAATTGATCGAAATCGTGGCTGTCGTTTGTCCGTTATTCCATAGATAGGAATTGAATGCAGTCGATGATTGAAGCGTAATTGTTTGTCCTGAACAAATAGAAACATTTGGACCTAAGTTTGGCAAAACCGATGCAGTTGGCATAGGGAAATTGAAGACCTGAATACCAGCCGCACCAGCAACGGCACCGTGAGATGTCCCTGCACAAGCTGGACCTGAGTGCAATACCATTCCCGATGTCCCTCCGGCTAATAAATTGGTCACATTTGCTGGAATACTTCCTTGCTGATATGCGACCGCTCCACCGCCGCCGCCGCCGCCTGGACCATGACAAGCGGAAGACCATAAGGTGCTAAAAATATTCCCGCCGTTTCCACCTCGAAGATCTAAATTCATAGCGGATGTTGTATTTGAACACATGTAATACACGTATCCACCTGCACCGCCACCTCCTGCTCCTTCCGAATCCGTATTTCCTATGACATTTGCGCCGCGTGCGTCCACGGTAAAATTGTTTCCATTAATGGTCGGTGCGGTTAGAAATACCATTCCACCTCCATTTGACCCTGCTGTTGCGTTCAATCCATTGTCCTTGTAACCACCACCACCGCCACCGCCAAGATAAGCTTTGAAGGAAGCGTAGCTAGGTGCTAATCCCCCAAGGCCATAAGAAGCATTTAATTGGCAACTTCCATAGAACTCATTTCCACCTCGTCCACCAATCCCTCCATTTCCACCACCTCCAGCACCGGGATTCCCAGAATTGGATCCACCGCCACCATTTGCTAACGGAGCCCTATTTGCATCCATGGTAATTGGAGGAATGGCAATCCCCTCCCCTTTTTTGCCTGCGTTTTGATTGGCGTAATTCGGGTCATTACATGAAAACCAACCGGTATAAACGGCTCCTCCCAAAAATCCTTGTCCAGAAACATTGATATTTGCGTTAAACGTGATACTATTTGTTGCTTCGATGGCAACAATTCCACCAGTGGAACCATTCCACGCTTGAGCTGTCACTGTCCCAACAATCGTTGCAGAGGAATATACTGGAACACGAACTAATTGAACTTTCCCCGAAGGGGTATACGTTTTACACAAGTTATTAGAAAAAGTAACCGTATTCCCAACAATTGAAGAAATCGTTGCGAACTCAAAATTACCCGCATTACCAAGCGCGGTAATTGCTCCAAATGCCAGCGTATTCGTTGTCGTTATGGTAGCTCCTTTCATTTGAATGATCAGAACTTTGTCCCCAACTTGAAAAGGACCTATTGCCGTGACCGTTGCGCTATTTGTAGTAACTGCACTAACAGCAACATATGAATTTACAACACCTGAAATGTTTTGAGCGAGAAGCTTGTTTTCGAAAAAAAACAACGAAAAGAAAATAAAAACATACTGTATCAAGGTGTTTATTCTTCTTTTCATTCCATTATTCTATTTAAGCAAATTAACGTGTCCAGATACGTATCTTAGTTCATTCGTTGAACTTACTACAAATTTAATGGAATAAGCATACATTCCTTCTGTACATTTCGCAAAATTATAATATCCATCCCAACCTAGTTCTGGATTTTGGGAAGAAAAAATCAGTTCACCCCAACGATTGTATACATCAAACTGATAGCTACCAGGTATGTATCCAGAGGTAAATACAGGAGCAAACATATTGTTGTGTTCATCGCCATCTGGTGTAAATGCATTTGGAACATAGTAAATAACGTCGCCTTTCACTTGAATAAGTTGGGTGGTGGAATCCAAACAACCATATTGACTCTCTACTAACAATTCAACGAGGTAATCTCCTTCTTCGTATGGATATTGGTAATCGAAAGTCGTATTTGATTGTTCCATAATTGTACCATCACCAAAATTCCATGTAGAAATCAATTGTCCAGTGGATAAATTACTAAATGTTACATTCGGAGAATCACTTGTCAATAAATATGGTTCCGCACCTATTAACGCGACAGGATTTGGATGCACCGTAACTACCGACAATACCGTGTCTGTACAGTTGAATTGATTGAAACCAATCACTTCATAGTTTGTTGTGCTATTTGGACTCACGTACACTTGTGTTCCATTCAATGTTGCTGGATTCCAATCGTATGTTAATGCACCGGAAACAGTAATCGAAGCAATTTGACCATCGCAAATTTCTTGATCAGGGCTAATGGTCATTTGCGGCGCTGGATAAAGCGTGAAGTTCGTTTGGATAGAATCTACACATCCTTCAGCCGTATAGCCTATCACATTGAAAACACCGGATCCCGTTGGGAAAATCGATTGAATATTTGTTGTTATTGGACTAACCCCTGGTCCACTCCATGCATAGCTTGCCGCTCCTGATGCTGTGAGGGTTAGGGTTTCATCCGGACACAAAGCCTGTGATGAAGCAACTAAGCCCATAATTGGCAATGGATTTACCGTTAATTCCAAGGAATCTAGGTGCGTACATCCGTAGTTATTCGTTGCTAAAAGGAAAAATTCGTTTGAAACCGTTGGACTCCAAGTCATTGCTCCGGCACTTGTCGGTATGGACATTTGAGGTGTCCATGTATAAGAATACGTTCCTCCAACTCCTTGCGGTGCCAAGGTTAATGGATTTTCGATACATATCGTTGTATCTGAAAGTGTGAAGGTAGGTTCGGATGAAATGACAATGTTCAAATTAACAATGGAGTCACAACTATACATACTTGATAAGCTATCCACGTAAATTCCTGACTGTGTAATCGATTGACCATTAAAATTATATGGACCACCATTACACAAAGTATCTGTAATATTGGTGACAAACTTTGGATAAATGATTACTTGAACTTGATCTGTGGCTTGACAAAAATTTGGATTCGAAGCGGAACTAGAAGTCAAGGTATAGGTTTGAACAATTGGGACACCCGTTGTATTTACGGCAGAAACAGTTGGATTTGAAATATTGGAAGCCGATAAATTCGTCGCGGGAGACCAAGAATAATTATATCCAGCAGTTGGAATCACACCAAGATTTCCAATTTCATCTGAACAGATGGAAATATTTTGTCCCGCGTTAGCTTGCGCTGTTCCAATCGTTAAATTTAAGGTGATAATCGAATCACAACTATGGATGGTATTTAAGGTGTCGTAATACGTTCCAGACTGCGTGAGTGATTGTCCATTGAATACATATGGACCTCCATTACACAGCGTTTGCGTAACGGTTTGGCTAAATTGAGGATAAATGGTCACGTTAATTTGATCCGTAGTTGGACAAAGTCCTGGATTTGTCGCTAAAGAAGTGGTCACCGTATACGTTTGTGTAATTGGTGCACCCGTTGTATTTGGCAAAGTCACGACTGGATTCGCTGCGGTTGTGGAAGAAAGTCCAATTGACGGTGACCATGAATAGACATTCAATGGATTCGGTGTCGAACCGATTGTTACACCGGTAGATGAACATGTTGTCGCATCAATCCCCGCATTAGATACAGCTTGATTGGTATAAATTGTTACATTTCGAATCGAATGCAAATCATACAATGCACCGGTACTTGCTGTAAATCCTACATATCCAATAAAATTCACCGGAGATGTTGCTTGTAAAAGCTGAACATTATTAACTAAAACCGTTACCAATCCATTGTTGTAGATGATTTTTACAGGTTGATAGTTTGTATTACGTAAATAATTTAATGATCCGCCGGAATTTTGAATCTTGGGTGTTGCAGGCAAACATTCGTTGTATCCAATCCCATTGAAAATTTGTATTTCCGGATTTGTTCCACCTTGACTACAATTATCGTAAGTATCGATGACTACTTTTAGTCCATTTGCTGTTCCTGGAATTCCCACTCCACCCCCACTCACAAATCCCGCAGGAGGTACACTTAAAAAACAAAAAGCTAATCCATCTGCCGCATTCCCACCTGCAATTCGGTACTCAAAATCCACAGTCCATGTCTGACAAGCTGTAAGATTGATTGGCGTGTTGTAAAAAACACCACCTGACTGACCCGTTGAATTATTGGTGAGGAGCATTTCATTATTGAAATTATCCACATCTCCGGGCGTATCACCAATGTGTGCATTACCCGTTAAATTCCAACCGGTAGTTATCATATTTGGAG
>JBEDCT010000066.1:0-3236 GCA_041176665.1 Bacteroidota bacterium
AACAGATCGTTCACCTCAAGGATTTCAAAACAAAATTTCACCACAAAAGTAATTCAACTAAGCGAATTAAAACGACTAAGCATATGATAAAATTGTTAAGCATTTGGATTTGATGATGCTGGTTCCTTCTAAAAAGAGGAATCAGTTAGATTCAGGACAGAATTTGTATCTTCACCTCATGAAAAAATTGGTTTTTTTGTTTTTTATTGGCCTTTATGGACAGACCTCTTTTGCACAACAGGCACAGAATTCAGATTCCATTCAATGGTTTTCTGATGCGAAGCTTGGAATTTTTATCCACTGGGGAATTTACGCAGTGGACGGCACTTCCGAAAGTTGGGCTTTTCACAATAAAGGTGTGCCCTACCCTGCTTACATGTCACAACTGAATGGATTTAAAGCGGAAAATTACCATCCGGAGGAATGGGCAAAGTTGATCAAGGAAAGTGGAGCGCAATATACGGTTATGACCACACAACACCACGATGGTGTGGCACTGTGGGACACGAAATTAAAGACGCCGAGAACCACAGAATCCGAATTAAAACAGGCGCTTCCAACGATTTCCATCAAATACGGAAAGGATTTTCTGTGGAAAGAGAAATTACCTTTGAGTGTTGTCTATCAGACACCTGCTAAACGCGATTTAATCTCCCCATTCGTCCAAGCCGTTCGAAAGGAAGGTCTTAAATTCGGGGCGTATTATTCGTTATTAGACTGGACACATGATGATTACCCTACTTTTCTAAAAGATTACAACCGTTATCAAATCAAGGAGGACAGTATTCGTTGGAATCGGTTTTTGTCCTTCATGCATGGACAAATCCAAGAAATCAATCAGCAATTCAACCCCGATTTGTATTGGTTCGATGGTGATTGGGAACATTCGGAAAGTGAATGGCAAGCTGCGAAAATTGATCAAATCATTCATTCAAGTAATCCGAATGCGATCTTGAATGGACGCTTAAAGTCCTTCGGAGACTACGACACGCCGGAACAAAACATGCCAATTGTACACCCGGACAGAAACACCTGGGAACTTTGCCTGACCAGTAACGACAATTGGGGCTATCGTCCAAGCGACCACAACATGAAAACGGTGAACGAAGTTCTACAAATATTCACTGAATGTTTAGGAATGGGCGGAAATTTACTATTGGACATCGGACCAAAAGCAGACGGAAGCATTCCAAGTGAACAAGTGAATTTGCTAAAAGCATTGGGACGTTGGACCAATAAACACAAAGAAGCGATCTACGGAACAAAGGCTGGACTGCCCGACGGACACTTCCACGGAAACAGCACTATTTCCAGTGATTCGCTGTCCATTTTCTTATTTCTTCCTGCAATCGGCGTTGACACCACCAATCAAGCAGCGAAAGAATTGATGTATGGAACGATTACAACTTCCCCAGTCGCTAGCTCAAATCTGAAAGTAAATGTCCAATTGAAAGGATTAATGTCCGACATTGAAAACATCACTATTCTCGGAACGACAACTTCTGTCCCCTATAAAATTGTGGGTAAAATCGACTGGAGTTATGTCCCGGGTACCATTTACATGGATGTACCCATTTCTTCATTAGATCCCGAAATTTCCGTAGTTAAAATCCAGCTAAAAACACCTTTAAAACTCTATCGAGGAAAAGGTGGTTTTCATTAAACAAAACATATGAAACAAACGATTTTCATTCTTTTTATTTGGCAGATCTTTCATATTCAAGCACAAGAACACGAGCAGCATTACTTCCCTCCTTCCGATCCGCTTGTTCAAGCGAAACTAGACACATGGCAGGACTTCAAATTTGGACTCTTGATGCATTGGGGAACGTATTCCCAATTGGGCGTCGTGGAAAGTTGGAGCATTTGTCCGGAGGATGAAGACTGGTGCATTCGTCGTGGTCCCTACAAAAACGATTACTTCGGCTACGTGAAAAACTACGAAAACTTGCAAACGACGTTTAATCCCGTTCAATTTCAACCAGAAAAATGGGCGAAAGCGGCGAAAAACGCTGGAATGAAGTACATGGTTTTCACCACAAAACACCACGATGGATTCTGCATGTTCGATTCGAAATACACCGATTACACCGTCGCAGATGAAAAATGTCCGTATTCAAGTAATCCCAATGCGAATATAGCGTTGAAGGTATTCGACGCCTTTCGCCAGGAAGGACTTTGGACTGGCGCCTATTTTAGTAAACCGGATTGGAGCAACAATGACTATTGGGACCCAACTTTTCCTCCATACGACCGAAATCCAAATTACGATTTGACGAAAAAACCAAAAAAATGGGATGCCTTTGTGCAATTCACACATCATCAAATCATGGAGTTAATGCGTGATTACGGGCAAATCGACTTGCTTTGGCTCGATGGCGGCTGGGTGCAGCCAATGACTGCAACTTCGCCACGCTGGGGATACAAAGCCGTGAATCAGGACATCAAAATGGATTCCTTAGTAAATGAAGCTCGAAAATTACAACCGGGATTAATCGTTGTGGATCGTGCCGTGGAAGGTCCAAATCAAAATTACTTGACACCTGAGCAACAAATTCCGACGAAACCGCTACCCTTTCCGTGGGAATCGTGTATGACAATGGCGAACAGTTGGAGTTACGTTCCAAATGACCAGTATAAGTCCACGGCGAAAATCTTGGAGAATCTATGCTTAATCGTTTCAAGAGGCGGGAATTATTTGCTCAACATCGCTCCAAATGCACAAGGTGAATGGGATCCTATTGCCTACCAACGATTGGAAGAAGTCGGCGCTTGGATGAACATCAACGGCAAAGCGATTTACGGAACACACCCTGTTGCTCCGTATGAAGTAAAAACCGAACAAGGAACATGGGTTTTCACTGAGAACGATCAAGCGGAATTGTTTGCTGTATTTATTCCCATAGATTTCCAAGTGATGTTTGTTGAACTTCCATTGAAGCAATTGAAGCTAAGTGATAAAAAGAACATCACGACTTTAGGTTCAACGTCACGTTACAAATTGAAAAAGTCCACTGCAAACGTATTATTATACGACAGCGAGGGACTTCCTCAAGTTTGGAAGATAAGTAAGTAATAAAGAAATGAACTATTCATTCAACTGAATAAAAATGGAAAAAAAATACATAGAATTAAATCGTGAAAATTGGAACAACCGTGTCGCAGGACATTTAACATCTGAATTCTACGAAATGGATGCCTTTCGAGCAGGAAAAAGTTCCTTGAAAGAAATTGAA
>JBEDCT010000067.1:0-3037 GCA_041176665.1 Bacteroidota bacterium
ATGGACAACAGCAAATTAGACAGCGAAATTTTTGTGGAAATCCGTGATAAAGGAGTAAAAGCAAAAGTAGTGAAATTGCCTTTTTACAAAGCGTAACCACGTTCGAATAACGCTTGACGTAAATCGTCAGCGAATATACCTGTTGGACATTTTCCAAATGCTTGTTTAATCCCTTTGAGAGAGCGTATGTCGTAAAGGTATATTTCTCTACTTAAAAGCATAACATCCCGAACATCATAAGAATTCAGAGTGGCATTCCGCATGACCAAGCCCTTTAATTGCTCATACTTTTTTAGGAGTGCTTTTCCTTCTTCGATATCATCCGTTGTGTAAAGCACATCCACTATTTCAGCAAGCTCATTTAGCCAATATTCATACGCACAAATCAACTTCACATTTGCTGAATTATTTCCAAGCTGCTCCTCCAAAGCCTCCTTTAAATCAGCTAAGTTGATGCGTTCATTTTGACATGAATTGAAGTGTTTTAAGTCAATAAATAACTGTTGATCCGACTGCAGCAACGGAAGAACATTTGTTAATTTAACCAACTTTTCTTTTTTTGATGTACGGTAATTTAATTGATCAATTTCCACGTCACTTAAATTGGAAACACAACCAAATCCTGTTGACTCTGCTTCCAAAAATTCATCATGGTAAAGCCAAAGAGTTCCATCTTTACTTAAGCGAACATCTACCTCAACTCCATTCGAGGTTGGTAAATTCAAGGCAAGTAAAACTGCTTCTTTTGAATTGTCGTGATAAATAGAATTATCCATACTCAATCCCATTCCAGCATGTCCAAACACGAGCACCTTTTTTTGTTCCTCACTTTTTTGGCAAGAAAAAAGAACCATCAATAAAAAAACGTACTTAACGAATGACATATTGAACTCCAAATTTAACATGATAATTCCACGTGAATTGCTGATTCTTTTGATCCATGTAGGTAAACGACTCCGTAGTTGGACCCGCCGATGTTTCTTGAAAAAATTGCACCTGTTTACCTACAGCAAATCGATATCCAATGGATGAATGAAGGTATAAAAATCGTGTTCCAAAAACATGCGTATCTATTGAAAAGCAAATGACCGGACCAAGTAAAATACCATTCATTTTCCAAAGATGAGCATAATCCATTGAAACAGCTGGTGCAAAGAGTTGTTGCGATGCCTTTTGTGCGGATATTCCCAGGTTAACAGCGAAAAGGTTTTTATTCTTTTCAAATTCAAAACGCGCACTTGAAAACTGATTGAATTTCTGGAATTCTTGGGTTAGTCCGATTCGCAAAATACTTGCTGACTCCCGATTTTGCACTTGACAAAAACAGTATTGACAGAGAAATAAACAGCAAATGAATAGTCGAAAGTTCACGCTGCAAAGGTGCTTAAAATTCGTAAAGTAGGCGCAAAAAAAAATCCCGCCAAAGACGGGATTGTCAATTATGTGATGTGTTGGATTAAACCAAACCTTGATCAAGCATTGAATCAGCTACTTTCACGAATCCAGCGATGTTCGCACCTTTAACGTAATCTACGTATCCAGCTTCATCCTTTCCGTATTTTACACACGCTTCGTGGATCGAAACCATAATGTTGTGTAAACGTTGGTCCACTTCTTCAGCAGGCCAAGAAAGACGTAGTGAGTTTTGTGACATTTCTAATCCTGAAGTCGCTACTCCACCTGCGTTAGACGCTTTTCCTGGAGCAAACAATACTTTCGCATCTTGGAATGCGGTAATCGCTTCTGGAGTTGAAGGCATATTTGCTCCTTCTGCTACACAAATCACACCGTTGGAAACAAGTGCTTTCGCCTCTTCACCGTTCAATTCATTTTGCGTTGCACAAGGTAAAGCGATATCTGCTTTCACTTCCCATGGACGTTTACCAGCGATGAATTTAGCAGATGAGTAAACGTTTGCGTATTCAGAAATACGTCCACGTCTCACATTTTTCAATTCCATTACGAAGGCTAATTTCTCCGCGTCGATTCCGTCTGCATCGTAGATGTAGCCTTCTGAATCGGACAACGTAACCACTTTAGCTCCTAAATGTGTAGCTTTCTCACATGCGTATTGCGCTACGTTTCCAGAACCAGAAACAGCAACAATTTTACCATTGAAAGAATCACCTTTCGTCGCCAACATTTCTTTAGCGAAATAAACAGTTCCATATCCAGTTGCTTCTGGACGAATCAATGATCCACCCCAGTTGCGTGCTTTTCCTGTAAGGACTCCTGTAAATTCGTTGCGAATTCTTTTGTATTGACCAAACATGTATCCGATTTCACGTCCACCAACACCGATATCCCCTGCAGGAACATCTGTATCAGCACCAATGTGACGAGATAATTCCGTCATAAATGATTGACAGAATTTCATTACTTCGTTGTCTGATTTTCCTTTCGGATCAAAATCAGATCCACCTTTACCACCACCCATAGGAAGTGTTGTTAAGGAATTTTTGAAAATTTGTTCGAATCCTAAAAATTTCAAGATCGATAAATTGACAGATGGGTGGAAACGTAATCCACCTTTATATGGACCAATTGCAGAGTTAAACTCAACACGGTAACCTCTATTTACTTGAACTTCACCTTTGTCATCAACCCAAGGAACTCGGAAAATAATTGTTCTTTCTGGCTCAACTATGCGATCTAAAATTTTAGCCGCTTTGTACTTTGGCGTTGCTTCTACAATCGGAATAACTGCTTCCGCTACTTCTTGAACCGCTTGAAGAAATTCTGGCTCATGTCCGTTTTTAGCACGAACTCGATCCATGAACGCTTCAATCTCTGAATGATACTTATTAGACATATTTATCGTTTTTAAAAAATTGAACTTGGGCAAAAGTAGCAACATTTTCGAACGATAAGCCAACTATTTTTAAGAAATTATTAGTGTCAAAATGACACTTTTGCCTGCGAAGTTCATTCCCGCCAAAAATTAAGTTTTGAAAAGAGTGAAAACTAAGCGTGCAACTTTGTTATTCGTATCTTTTTTTCATATTTTTGGTCCACCTAAGCAACCACTGACATTGGA
>JBEDCT010000068.1:0-3162 GCA_041176665.1 Bacteroidota bacterium
ATATTCGGATACATTAGCTGTCATGATTTCAATAGATTGTGGAGTAAGTTTTCAGCAAGTGTATATCAAAGGTGGCACGGACTTAGCTACTTCGCCAGATAATCAAAGCTCTTTCATCCCAACGGCAACCCAATGGCGAACAGATTCCGTTGATTTAAGTGCTTACTTCGGTCAAACGAACTTGCAGGTAGCTTTCAGAAACAAAGGTGGTTGGGGAAATAACCTTTATTTGGACAATATTAATTTAGGATCACTCGCTGACTTAAATGAATCCATCGATAATCCCATTTTTATGTATCCTAATCCCATTCAAACGGGAACTTGCTTAACCATTCAAGGAGACGGAATTAAACGAATTAACCTGATTTCACCAGATGGAAAATCCATAAAGACTGAAAGAAAGTTCGAAGGAAATACCTTTGAAATACCTGAAAACATCTCTACTGGAATGTATATTCTTCAAATTGAATCAGAAAAGCAATTGCTGAATAAACCTTTAATCATCATTCGCTAACAATATTTTTAGTTCTTGGCATAATTTCTGATATTTGCACTGAAATTTAAGACATGAAATTAACTTACCTCCTCTTTACCGTACTTTTCCTTTATTCAGGAACGTCCTTTTCTCAAGATGCGAAAGCTCAAGGAATTCTTGACAAATTGTCGACTAAAATGAAAACGATGAAGTCTTTCTACATCGAATTCAATGCAACTGTTAAAAATGCGTCGAGCGGAACAAACGAGAACGAAACGGGAAAGGGTTGGGTAAAAGGAAATAAATTCTTTGCGTCCTACGGAGACAATACCATTATTTCCAATGGTGTTAAGACATGGACCGTTATCAAAGAAGAGCGCTCGGTGTACGAATCGGATGCAACAGATGATGAAGACGTATTAAATCCAAAAAAACTCATGACCATTTGGGAAACTGGATTTAAGAATAAATTTGATCGAGAAGATAAATTGAATGGAGAAGCGGTTTACGTGATTGACCTCTTCCCAAAAGTTCCAGCAAAAGCAGAGTATCACACGATTGTGTTGTACATTTCAAAAACAGACAATGAATTGAAAAAGGCCATTTTAAAGGCTAAGGACGGAACAGTGATGACCTATTCCATGACAAAGTTTACGTCAAATCCAGAAATCGATGATAAGAAATTTGTTTTTGACAAAACGAAATTCCCTGGATATCCAGTGATCAGAGACTAATAAAAACGTTGGAAATACTATCGTTTTAAGGCACGATCCATTTCTCGTCGATCATCTTTTTCCTTTAAATCGTTTCGCTTGTCGTGCATTTTTTTACCAATTGCGCAGGCAATATTTATTTTCACCCAACCTTTTTCAGAAAGAAATAATTTCGTTGGAATCAAGGTGTTTCCTTTAATTTTTAGGAATTTCTCGATGCGAACGATTTCCTTTCTATTTAAAAGAATTTTGCGATCGGCTCTTGGTTTATGGTTGTAAAACGAACCATTCTCGTACTCGGTTACGTGCATGTTCCGGATCCAAACTTCGTTGTTATAAAAGATGCCATAGGCCTCTAGTATACTTGCTTTTCCGTTTCGAATGCTTTTGATTTCTGTTCCAGAAAGAACCATTCCCGCAGTGAATTCCTCCTCTAGGTGATACTCGAATCGAGCTCTTTTATTCCGTATGTTTAATTCTTTCACTGCCATGATGCTACAAAGTTAATCAATTGTTACGAGGGCTTATAACTCTGCAGGAGTATTTGCAAAGAATCCATGCTGTTTTGAAAAGAATAAGTACTTTTGAATTTCAATTTTACGTGTGAATATCCCATCTAAACATTTCGAAAAAGCTGTTGATCAACTTTCTACTCTTCCGGGGGTTGGACGTCGTTCGGCACTCAGACTTGCCTTGGATTTATTCAAACGAAGTGAGGTAGAAATCGCAGATTTCACGAGCGCACTGATTGACTTCAAACAAAAAGTACTTCACTGCTCTAGCTGCGGAAACATGACAGATGATCCCATTTGTGGAATTTGTGCCAATCCTAAACGAGATCACGGAACCATTTGCATTGTCGAAGACATACGCGATGTCATGGCCATTGAATCTACATCCACTTACCAAGGAATCTACCACGTTCTTGGCGGCATCATTTCACCCATGGACGGAATTGGTCCGGCAGATTTGAACATTGAAAGCCTCCTGAAAAAAATGGAAAAAGAAGAAGTGCGCGAAATTATCTTTGCCTTAAGTCCAACGATGGAAGGTGACACCACCAATTTTTACTTGTACAAGAAATTGCAACACTTTGATTGTTTGGTGACCTCTATTTCCCGTGGAATCGCCGTTGGATCGGAATTACAATATGCTGATGAACTTACACTCGGACGCTCGCTACAGCAACGTCAAATATTCCAAAGCGGACACTAGTCCATTTCATGAAAGACTTTTGTTCGGTGTTTTAAAAAACGGAAAGTCAGTCCGAATAGCGCGATTCCCCCACCCAAAATCAACCAAGCTTCTATAAATTGTACATAAAACTTGGAAATGGGATAAATCCGATTCACGAGCAATGTATAAATACACAAAGCAATCGTCATACTGGCTGTCCAACCAGGATACTCGTTTTTCAACATAATTCTCCAAGAAAAATCATTGCGACTCGAAGCATATAAAAATGGATTCGGAATCAAACGAGGCGTTCTGCGGTGCCATCTTTCATAATCCTGACCGAACTTTCTTCGCAGAAATTGCTCCTCTGCATACATAATGAACATGTAGTAAACAACAAAAACAAACGTCGCTGCAACTATCAACCAAGGAATACTCAATAAGGTCGTCCACCCTATCCAAATCAATATATTGGCCAAATACAAGGGATGACGGACAATCGAATACATTCCAGTTGTATTTAAAACTTCTGCTACCTGATGACTGCGATTGCGTCCAGAAGTCTGCATACTGCGATGTCCAACGGTCAAGGCACGGATTAAATGTCCAAAAACGACTAAAAAAAGCGCTAGTCCCTCAAACAAACTGAAGGACATTCGTCCTTGCGTGTCATTCAACTGAATTGAAAATGCAACAATCGCGAAAAAAACCGGAACGAATCCGCGGTACTTAAAAAGTTGATTTCCTAGATGTTCAAGCGAATTAGTGAATAACATTACAATTTAATTAGTATATTGC
>JBEDCT010000069.1:0-5710 GCA_041176665.1 Bacteroidota bacterium
AATCCTGACGGTTTTTTCCATCATGAATCAGCCATCGGCAGAGGACTACAAGAAAAAAGCAAAGGCAAAGACAACTAAAGTAGTTGACAAACCTGCAGGCAAGGCAAAAGGCAATTCAAGCTCTTCTTCGGCGAACGCAGGATCAGAAACGACAACTAAGGACCGCAAGCAAGCAAAACAAGTTGTTTCAGGTAAAATCGTTAGCTTAGAAAACAATGATTTACATGTGGATTTCAACACCAAAGGAGGAATCGTTGCTGCGGTATATTTGAAAAAATATAAGTCCTACAAAGACTTTGCAGCTAAACGCGATGCGGAATTGTGTTTATTTAAGGATGGAAATGCCTACAATCAGTTAGTTATTCCTGTTGGAAATAAAAAAATTCATACGCGCAACTACCAGTTTGAAATCGTTAAACAAGATGCAAAATCCATAATATTTGAAGCGCCATTAGCTGGTGGAAAAGTTCGTCAAACGTACACGCTGAATAAAAGCTATGATTTAGATTACGTAGTTGAATTAGTTGATTTAAAAGGAGTTACCAATGAGAATGTGAAGTTTAATTGGAAAGCCGATTACAATAAAACAGAACGATTGTTTAGTGAGCAACGTCGTGTTTCCACGGTTTGTTTCAATCAAAAGAACGATGGATTGGATTACCTGAGCGAGACGTCTGACGACGCACAAGATGCAGAGGACGAAATCGAATGGGTGGCTTTCAAACAGTCTTATTTCTCTTCGATATTGAAACCTACCAACGCATTCCCTAAGTCTGGGACGAAGTTTCGCATCAGTACCTTCAAAGGAAATAAACACAAAAGTTGGACTTTGTTAAAAGGCTATAGTGCAACAATGGCTTTGGACTTCACCAACAATAAAGCTTCTTTCAATTGGTTCTTTGGTCCGAACGATTATGAATTACTAAGAACCTACAACAGCAATTACGACGACATCCTGAACTTTGGATGGGGATTGTTCCGTTGGATCAACTTATATGCTGTTCAACCAATTTTCACCTTGTTGATCAATTATGGAATGAGTATTGGAATCGCTATTTTGATTCTTACCTTGATTTTGAAGTTGATTTTAATGCCGATCCAATGGAAAATGTTTGTTTCCTCTGTGAAGATGCGCATTTTGAAACCAGAAGTAGATGAATTAACTGCCAAGTATCCGAAACAAGAGGATGCGATGAAAAAGCAAATGGAAATGATGAGTCTGTACAAGGAATCTGGTGCGAGTCCATTAGCAGGCTGTGTTCCCATGTTGATTCAAATGCCGATTCTATTGGCGGTTTTCCGCTTTTTCCCTGCTGCGTTTGAATTGCGTCAACAACCTTTCCTATGGGCTGAAGATTTGAGCTCCTTCGATTCCATTCTTGACCTTGGATTCAGCATTTGGCCATATGGAGACCACGTCAGTTTATTCACGCTCTTGATGGCTGGAACAACACTCGCTTATACATTCATGAATAGTGGGAATGTTCAACAACCGCAACAACCTGGAATGCCAAACATGAAAGTGATCATGTACCTCTTTCCAGTAATGATGATTTTCTTCTTCAACAACTACTCAGCTGGATTAAGTTACTATTACTTCATTTCGACCTTGATTTCCATTTTAATGATGGTTGTGATCAAAAAATTCTTTGTTAATGAGGAAAAGCTAAAATTAAAAATGGCTGAACGCAAAGCAAATAAGGCTACGGGAAGCGATAAAGTAAAGAAAAAATCGCGTTTCCAAGAAAAATTGGAAGAAATGCAACGCAAGCAAATAGAAATGAATAAAAATAAAAAATAAGACCCATGAATTTTTTCATCGATACAGCAAACCTAGCTGAAATTAAAGAAGCTTACGATTTAGGAATCCTTGATGGTGTAACGACTAATCCATCATTGATGGCTAAAGAAGGAATCACTGGAGCTGAAAACATCCTGAATCATTACGTAGCGATTTGCAACATCGTTGATGGTCCAGTAAGCGCGGAAGTCATTTCAACGGATTTCGAAGGAATGGTGCGTGAAGGAGAGCAATTGGCTGCTTTACACAAAAATATCGTGGTGAAAATCCCGATGATTTTAGAAGGAATCAAAGCGATAAAGTATTTTGCATCGAAAGGAATTCGTACAAACTGTACCTTGATCTTCTCTGCGGGACAAGCCTTATTGGCGGCTAAAGCTGGTGCGACGTACATTTCTCCATTTTTAGGACGCCTTGATGATGTTTCCACAGATGGAATTCAATTGATCCAACAAATTCGTGTGATTTACGATAACTACGCATTTGACACACAAATTCTTGCAGCATCTGTTCGACACCCGATGCACATCATTCACTGTGCCGAAATTGGTGCGGATGTCATGACAGGTCCATTGAGTGCTATCAAAGCGTTAGCGAAACATCCTTTAACGGATTTGGGTTTACAACAGTTTTTAGCGGATTACGCGAAAGGAAATAAGTAAGCATGCTTCCAAAGGAAGAACGTAAGGCATTTAACGAAGCATTCTGGTCTGGATTTAAGGATCACATGCGCGGACAAATGTCGAGCACCGGACGCAGAGTGAATTGGGCAAGTTATCCAACACAAGTAAAAAACACCTACTTGCGGATGATTTGCACGGGCAATCAAACCGCTATTTGTTTCGATATTCAATTCAAAGACGCTGGAATTCAAGCCATTGTTTGGGAACAATTAACGGAATTGAAAGTCGTATTGGAAAATGCGATGTCCATTCCAACCAATTGGGACCCACGTTTTCACAATGCCGAAGGACAAGTAATCGGACGGATTTCCTGGGAACTAGCCGGTGTGAATTTTTACGAAAAGTCTGATTGGCCACAGATTTACGCTTTTTTCAAAAAGCATTTGGTCGAATTCGATGCTTTTTACCAAGAATTCAATGACATTTTAATCACCTTGGTCGATTAGTAACAATCGCGTTTCGTTTTCGTGTTCTTGTATAATGGCACATTAAAAGTTAACTTTACTTTATGAAACAACTACTTCTTTTCATCCTTGTCTCATTTTCCTTGGGGATTTCGGCACAAACGGTCATTCTTTCTACTGATTTTCAGAATGGAATGCCGGCCATTTACACGATTGTAGACAACGATGGAAATACGCCTGATCTAACCGTAGCAGAATATACAAGCGCATGGATTACCACCGTTGATCCAGAAAACGCAGCGGATACGGTAGCTGCATCCACATCCTACTTTACGGCCTTAGATTCCGCAAGTCGTTGGATGATCACTCCTCCCCTTGCACTTGGTGCTTTTGGAAATTTCATTGAATGGAATGCAAAGTCACATGATCCATCTTATCCAGATGATTATTTAGTGTTTGTATCAACAACTGACAATCAACTTGCTAGTTTTACGGATACCATTGGATACATCAAAGAAGAAAACTTTGAATGGACAAATCGAGAGGTGAATTTATTCACTGAAGGATACCATGACCAAACGATTTACGTTGCTTTTGTCAATAGAACCCTAGATGGATTCAAGTTGTACATCGATGACATCGAAGTACGTAAAGATGATCCTGTTGGATTACATGAACCGAATGTTGTTTCTTATGTGGTGTATCCCAATCCAACTACGGATTTTATTCAAGTGGCAAGTTCTGAAAAAATCGAACTTCTCGAAGTGTTGGATTTGAACGGAATGCGCGTTTTATCTAGTCCAATTCCTCTATTGAGCATGCAATCGCTTCCAACAGGAATTTACTTGGTTCGCTTTACCATCAACGGAATTTCCACAACACAACGCATCTCTAAAATCTAATGACGCATTTAATCGATCAAGTTGCCCAGCTCGTTGAAGCAAAATTCAAGGATCAGGAAGGCAGTCACGATTGGTTTCACATCGAACGCGTTTGGAAAACAGCACTTTACCTTCAATCCAAGGAAGGCGGAAATGCGGATGAAATTTCCTTAGCAGCCCTACTCCACGACTATTCAGACCACAAATACAATGGCGGTGATTTTGATGCCGGTTCACGCGAAGTCTTGAATTTACTCAATCAATTGAATTGTCCATTTGAAATCGCTGACCGCGTGGCGAAGATTGTCCAGGTCGTTTCCTACAAAGGAGCACTAGTTTCCGACGAAGCGACTTCCATTGAAGGAAGGATTGTGCGAGATGCCGATCGACTAGATGCCATTGGAGCGATTGGAATTGCGCGTGCGTTCTCATACGGAGGAAGCAAGGAGCGTCCATTATACGATCCGAGCATAGCACCCCTACTCCACGCAACGAAGGAGGAGTATTCGAAATCGAAAAGTCACACCATCAATCATTTCTACGAAAAGCTCCTGTTGCTCAAAGACCGCATGGAAACAGCGACTGCTCGACAACTTGCTGAGGAAAGACATCAATTTATGTTGGATTTCTTGAAGCAGTTTGATCAGGAATGGGGAATACGCTAAAAAATTAGGTATTTACCGAACCCTATTTGATTGTAACGTGATCACATATCGTATTAAACCTAAAAGAAAACCCTAAGGAAATATAATTTTTGTGTACACCTTCGGTTAATCCAAATCCACCTGATAAATCAACTATTACATCGTCATTGATCAAATACGTGAAACCACCATCAAATCGATGATCAGCTACATTTTGGTTTGAGAGGAATCCATATAGTTCCGTATAACAACCAATTTTATCTGTCAAAGAAAAACCCGTTGTTAAGGTATAGATGTAATTATATTGTTCATTTTCACCATTCCATTCAGCCCCTAAATTGTACGCAAGCATAATTTTCTCTGACAAAGTATGTTGCATGGTAAATCGAAAAGCTGGAGCGATTAATGTTGATTGTAATTCTTTACTCCCAATTCTTGATGTGGTAATATGTCCAATAAAAGATGTTTTTGGAATGAGTCCTTTTTCTTCAAAAAGGGAAGTTTTGAATCCCAAGGTAATGGGTAACAGTCCAGAAATTGTACTGTTCATTGACTTCATTGAAACTAATTCAGTTATTAGCCTCAGTTCAAACTTTTCATTTACACCATATTTCCAAAGTGTAGTCGGATAATTAAATGCTTTTTGGTTGTTTTCAAAATTCTCAACGGTGAGGCCGTTTTCAATTTGAATGTATTTATTTGGCGTTATAAATGGACATTCAGTTTGATCAGGTCTATCTAATTGAATTGACGGTAAACTTTGTCCAAATATGGAACTGGATACTAAGCCTGAAAAAAGAGCGAATAGAATAAAATGGTTTTTCATTTGTTATTTTTTCTTAATGGTAAAAATTCTTTACAATGTTCTCTTGGGCCTTGGTTTCGTACTCTCATTAATCAGCTGAATGGCTCTTTGTATTTGTTTATCTATGTCCTTTATTTTGATGATGGTATGAATAACATTTCTTTTCTTTCCAAGCGTTAGGTTGTCAAAAATAGTTTTTATTTCTTGGTCTTGTTCTAAAATCGCCTCTAAAACTTCAGGCATATCAACTCCCAGGGGATTAGGATCTTCAGATAATTCAAATGAAATTTTATCACCTAATTGCTTTTCCACTTCTGTTAAATTTTTACTTCCTAAGATGATGAAATAATTTCCATCGCCTAAATGATTCAAACCACATTGAAAGGTAAATTTCCCTTCAAGTGTACACATAAAACGCGTAAGTCGTTTGTTTTTAAATTGGTTTACGTAATCAGCTGGAATGGTCAAGTAAAAATACCCTCCTTTTCGTTT
>JBEDCT010000070.1:0-5928 GCA_041176665.1 Bacteroidota bacterium
TTCCAAGGCTCCCGCAAAACGCGGAATCGAAGATCATAATACTGATCCCATTCTTTGGTTGTTCTAGGACTGCGAATCATCGGATAATTTAAAAGCGATAGACTGCACGCGTTTGGTGTCATCACCATCTATTGTTTCAGAGAGCACTAAGTTTCGTGCCTTTTCGTCCATAAATACTTCATCCAAGGTCTTCACTTTTGCGCACGGAACATGTTGTTGATGCAAGTTCGAAAGTAGCATTGTGCTTTCCATCTTCGAAATCGCTTGTTGAAGGATATTTTCTAATTCGGTTCGATTTTTTAGTCTGTTCTGGTTGTCCAAAAAGCGCTCATCTATGGCGATTTCAGGTAGTCCTAAGGTCATCGTTAGTTTTTGAAAATGCGCATTTGATCCAATGGCAAAAGTCACTATTGTTTGATCCTTCGTTGTGAACAATTCTCCATAAGGCGCAATGTTTGGGTGTAAACTTCCGATTCTTTGTGCAATATGTCCAGACATCAAGTAGTTTGATGCCTGATTGGCAAGGCTGCATAAAGCAGCGTCATACAATGAAACACTGACCTCTGAGCCTTTTCCTGAAAGTTGTCGTTCCATCAGTGCTAATAAAATTCCTTCTTTCAGTTGGTGTCCAGCAAGGACATCTATCAACGCAACAGGCATTTTAACTGGACCCGAGTCTTTTGTACCATTCATGGACATAAAGCCGGACTCTGCTTGAAGGATGAGGTCGTAAGCAACTCGATCACTTTCGCTGCCAAATCCACTGATTTTCCCGATGATTAATTTCGGATTAATGGAATGAAGAAAGGATGTTTCAAGGTGTAACTTTTGATCATCTCCTTTTTTAAAGTTACTGATCATGATATCGGCAGATCGAACCAATTCCAAAAACGATGCGTGTTGATTTTTGTCGCTAAGGTTTAGTTGTAAATAGGACTTTCCATAATTTACACTTGAAAAGTAAGCGGAAACAGTTGAAGCATTGTTTTCGGAAGGAAGTTTCCAAGACCGAGTGATATCTGCCTGCGCTGGATGTTCGATTTTAATCACTTTTGCGCCTAGTTCGGCAAAAAACATTCCAACCGATGGACCAGCCAACACAGTGGAAACATCCAATATGATTAAATCTTTAACGCTGTTTAGTTTCTTCATCTCGTTTGGACACGGGTTCAACGGTTACTGTTGTAATCCCATTTCGCACAAAATTAAGTTTTTTTGCAGCAGCCAAGGTCACATCAATTACATGACTTGAACTTTTTGAAAGTCGATCATTGACTTTTAACTCCACAATGGAATCATTTTTAAGGTTGGTGACACGTACATACGAGCCCAGAGGAAGGGATTTGTGAGCCGCAGTAAATCCACTGTTTTGAAAAACCTCTCCGGAGGATGTTTTGCGTCCATTCATCGAACTGCTATAATAGGATGCAGTTCCCTTTTCCAAAGCTGATTGCTGGAAGGAAAGAAGTAAAATCAAGGTGATCATTGAGAAAAATGAGCGCATTATTTTATGTTTTGGGAGGTAAGATACACTGAATCCAATGGAATAAAAAATATTTCACTCCTTTTCAATTTCTTTAATGCGTCAAATTCACTAAATTTGCGCGCACATCAAAATTACATTAGCACTATGAAAGTATTCGATCTTGACATGATTCAAAAGGTATACGCACAATATCCTGAGCGCATTGCAGCAGCACGAAAAGTTGTTGGTAGACCTTTGACTTTAACTGAGAAAATTCTATATGCTCACCTTTGGGATGGCAATGCACAAGAAGCGCATGAAAGAGGAAATTCGTATGTTGATTTTGCTCCAGATCGAGTAGCGATGCAAGATGCAACTGCTCAAATGGCATTGTTGCAATTCATGCAAGCAGGAAAAAAACGCGTTGCTGTACCTTCCACAGTTCATGCCGATCACCTTATTCAAGCGAAGTTAGGTGCGAGCAAAGATTTACAAGAGTCATTAAATCAAAACAATGAAGTGTTCAACTTCTTGTCTTCGATTTCTAACAAATATGGAATCGGATTCTGGAAGCCAGGTGCTGGAATCATTCACCAAGTTGTATTGGAGAATTATGCCTTTCCTGGTGGAATGATGATTGGAACGGATTCACATACGGTAAATGCTGGTGGACTCGGAATGGTTGCGATTGGAGTTGGTGGAGCTGATGCAGTAGATGTTATGGCAGGAATGGCTTGGGAATTGAAATTTCCAAAGTTAATTGGTGTGAAATTGACAGGAAAATTGAGCGGATGGACATCTGCAAAAGATGTTATTTTGAAAGTAGCAGATATATTGACTGTTAAAGGTGGAACGGGTGCAATCGTTGAGTATTTCGGCGAAGGTGCAATCTCTTTAACTTGTACTGGAAAAGGAACTATTTGTAATATGGGAGCTGAAATCGGAGCAACAACTTCGACTTTTGGATACGATGAGTCGATGCGTCGCTATTTAATGGCAACGGGTAGAGAAGAAGTAGTGAAAGCGGCTGACCAAATTGCAGAACACCTAACAGGTGACCAAGAGGTATATGATAATCCTTCTGCTTACTTCGATCAAATTATTGAAATCAACTTAAGTGAATTGGAACCCCATATTAATGGTCCATTTACGCCAGATAGAGGAACACCTGTTTCCAAAATGCGTGCGGAAGCAACAGCGAACAATTGGCCAATGAAAGTAGAGTGGGGACTCATCGGTTCTTGTACAAACTCTTCTTACGAGGATTTAGCGCGTGCAGCATCCATCGTTCAACAAGCAGTTGCGCAAGGCATTTCACCGAAAGCAGAATTTGGAATCAATCCAGGATCCGAGCAAGTACGTTTTACAGCAGAACGCGATGGAATCTTAGCTGACTTTGAAAAAATGGGAACGAAAGTATTTACGAATGCGTGTGGTCCATGTATCGGTCAATGGTCAAGAGAAGGCGCAGAGAAGCAAGAGAAAAATACGATTGTGCACTCATTCAACCGTAACTTCTCGAAACGTGCAGATGGAAATCCAAATACACATGCGTTCGTTACATCACCAGAAATGGTCGCTGCATTGGCAATCGCGGGTGACTTAGGATTTAATCCATTAACGGATACCTTGACAAACGATAAAGGAGAGCAAGTGAAATTGAATCCACCTCACGGTGATGAATTACCAACACGTGGATTTGCCGTAGACGATAACGGATACCAAGCTCCGGCGGAAGATGGAAGTGCCGTTGAAATTAAGGTAGCTCCGGATTCTTCTCGATTACAATTGTTAGAGAATTTCCCAATCTGGGATGGTAAAAATATCGAGTCAGCTCGTCTGTTAATTAAAGCAAAAGGAAAATGTACGACGGATCACATCTCAATGGCTGGACCATGGTTGCGTTACCGTGGACATTTAGATAACATTTCAAACAACTTGTTGATTGGAGCAGAGAATGCGTTCAATGGACAAGCGAATTCTGTGAAAAACCAGTTGACTGGTGAGCATGGTGAAGTTCCAGCTGTACAGCGTGCTTACAAAGCAGCAGGGATTCCAACAATTGTGGTAGGTGACCATAACTACGGTGAAGGTTCATCTCGCGAACATGCGGCGATGGAACCGCGTCACTTAGGTGTTTGTGCAGTTATTGTTAAATCATTCGCTCGTATTCACGAAACAAACTTGAAAAAACAAGGGATGTTAGGTTTGACTTTCTCAAACGAAGCGGATTACGATAAAATCATGGAGGATGATACATTCGACTTTACAGATTTAGAATCGTTTACTCCAGGTAAACAACTTACATTGAAATTGAATCATGCAAATGGCTCAAGTGAAGAAATTATGTTGAATCATACGTATAATGCATCTCAAATTGAGTGGTTTAAAGCTGGTTCAGCCTTGAATTTGATTAAATTAATGGAGGCGTAAGTAAAATGAGGAAATTATTGACACTATTGTTTGTTGGAACTTTTGGACTTGTTCATGGACAGGCTTCTTATCTAGGAGATCATTCGTTTGAACTTTATGGTGGTGGCCCAAATTTCTTGAAATTTGATTTTTTTGGCTTTGGCCCAAATTCAACAAGTAATTTAGGTTCGACAAGCATACCTCCTAGCGGAATACGTTATACCTACATGATTACGAACGATGTGAGTATTGGAATCGATGCGATGTATAATTCTTACCGTCAGTCCTATCTTTCTACGGATACCGTTTTTGTCAATAATCAATGGACGTACATTAGCTCTAATTATACGGATTTAAGATCTCGTTTAAGAGTACAGGCGAGATTTAACTTTTTGTTACCGAATTCAAGTCCAAATTTGGATAGCTATATTGGATTAGCTGTCGGAACGAATAATCGTTGGCAAAAGCAGTGGGTAAATGATTCCTTGACTGTAGACTTTAATTCTACAGATTTAGTAGTGGTTCCGGTTTCCGCACGATTGTGTTATGGGTTCCGTTATTTCTTCAACTACAATTCAGCATTAGGGGCGGAAGTAGGAGTGGGAGGACCACTTTTCTCCGTTCAATACACCTACAAGTTTTAATAAGAAAATGATAAGCATAAAAAAGCCCTGACGATTCCGTCAGGGCTTTTTTTAATGAGTCTTTATTCTAGTAACGGTAATGTTCCGCTTTGAATGGACCTTCAACTGCTACACCAATGTAGTCAGCTTGATCCGTACTTAATGTTTCTAATTCAACACCGATTTTTGCTAAGTGTAAACGAGCAACCTTTTCATCTAAATGCTTAGGAAGCATGTAAACGTCGTTTTCGTATTTATCTGAATGTAACCAAATCTCTAATTGAGCCAATGTTTGGTTAGTAAATGAGTTCGACATCACAAATGAAGGGTGTCCTGTCGCACAACCAAGATTTACCAAACGTCCTTCTGCAAGAATAATGATGTCCTTACCATTGATGTTGTATAAATCCACTTGTGGTTTAATTTCGATTTTTGAAGCACCGTGGTTGTCATTTAACCAAGCCATATCAATTTCATTATCGAAGTGACCGATGTTACAAACAATCGCTTTGTCTTTCATGTTCTCGAAATGACGACCAACAACGATGTTTTTGTTTCCAGTTGTTGTTACGATGATATCACCTAAGTGAACCACTGTATCCAAACGCTTTACTTCGAATCCGTCCATTGCCGCTTGAAGCGCACAAATAGGATCGATTTCCGTAACGATAACACGTGCTCCAGCACCTTTCAACGAAGCTGCTGAACCTTTTCCAACGTCACCGTAACCACATACAACAGCAACTTTTCCAGCCATCATTGTATCTGTAGCACGACGAATAGAATCTACTAAAGACTCTTTACATCCGTATTTGTTATCGAATTTCGATTTTGTAACAGAGTCATTCACATTGATTGCAGGCATTACCAATGTTCCGTTTTTCACACGCTCGTATAGACGGTGAACACCAGTTGTTGTTTCTTCTGACAATCCTTTGATGTCTTTAGTTAATTCAGGGAAACGATCGAAGACCATGTTTGTTAAATCTCCACCGTCATCTAAAATCATGTTCAATGGCTTTCCACCTTCGAACGCGAACAATGTTTGTTCAATACACCAGTCGAATTCTTCTTCGTTCATTCCTTTCCATGCGAAAACTGGAATTCCAGCAGCAGCAATAGCGGCAGCGGCGTGGTCTTGCGTGGAGAAAATGTTACATGAAGACCAAGAAACTTCCGCTCCCAATTCAACCAATGTTTCGATAAGAACTGCTGTTTGAATCGTCATGTGCAGACATCCAGCTACTCTTGCTCCAGCTAATGGTTTTGAGGTTCCGTATTCTTCACGAAGCGCCATAAGTCCGGGCATTTCTGCCTCAGCTAATCTAATTTCTTTTCTACCCCAATCAGCTGAGCTGATATCTTTAACTTTATAAGCCATACTTATTTTATCTATTTGTTTTGTGTAATCGGTTGCAAATTTACTAC
>JBEDCT010000071.1:0-2963 GCA_041176665.1 Bacteroidota bacterium
GTAAACAACCCCTCTTTTCATTTAATCCTTCCAGGCGTCGTATCCACCCTCTAAGTCATATACTTTTTTAAATCCTGCTTTCTTTAAGTCCTTCGCTGCACTTGCTGATCTTCCACCTGCCGCACAATAAACCAACACAGGTTTTGTCTTGTCTAATTTCTTTTGTGCTGTTGCAACAAACGTTGGCGAAAAATAATCGATGTTCATTGATCCGCTTATTTTTCCTTGCGCTACTTCATTCGCTGTACGAACATCTACTATTTGCGCAGACGGATCTTTCATTAATTTTTTAAATTCAGTTTGTGATACTCGATTTTGTGCGCACGAAACGGCAGAGAGTCCAACAATTAATAGTGACATTATAAATTTCATATTCCTTTGAATTAAGGTACAAAGATATCAAATCTACATTCGTTGAATGTGACCTGCGTTACAAAAGTCTATTTAACATAAGATAAACGTCATCATTTAAATAATCAGTAACTTCGTTTCAAATCATACCGTATGGCCATTTATTCGTTCAATGGATTTATTCCTGTAGTCAAAGCCTCCAGTTTTGTTCACCCACAAGCCGCTGTTACTGGAAATGTAATTATTGGTGAAAACGTTTACATAGGTCCAGGTGCTGCCATTCGTGGAGACTGGGGACAAATCATCATTGAAGACGGATGCAATGTTCAAGAAAATTGTACGATTCACATGTTTCCAGGAACGACCGTTCATTTAAAAAAAGGCGCGCACATCGGACATGGAGCTATTATCCACGGTGGAATCATCGAGGAAAACTGTTTAATTGGCATGAATAGTGTTATTATGGACGATGTGACAATTGGAAAAGAATCGATTGTTGGTGCACTGTGTTTTGTTTCTGCCAACACAACCATTCCTCCACGTTCTTTAGTTGTTGGGAATCCCGCCAAAATCATCAAGGAAGTCAGCGACGAAATGATTCAATGGAAAACGGAAGGAACAGCACTGTATCAGCAGCTTCCGGCGGATTGCCACGCTTCCCTCCTTCCCTGCGAACCTTTACGCGAAATCGAAGAAAACCGTCCAGTTCAAAAGCAAGATTACTTCGTTTGGCATAAAAAGAAATAAACATTCTCCTTTTTTGTTAACATTTGACTAAACAAGTGCAAAGGATGTATTATCTTTGACTCCCGTAGTTACTAATTTATTTATGTCCAATTCAACCAAGTATGTTTTTGTAACCGGGGGCGTTACTTCTTCTTTAGGCAAAGGCATCATTGCCGCATCTCTTGCGAAGCTTTTACAAGCTCGCGGATACTCCACCACCATTCAAAAATTAGATCCATATATCAATATTGATCCAGGAACCTTGAATCCGTATGAACACGGAGAATGCTATGTTACGGACGATGGTGCGGAAACAGATTTGGACTTAGGTCACTATGAGCGTTTTTTGAATGTCCCTACTTCTCAAGCAAATAACATCACAACGGGTCGAATTTATCAATCAGTGATTGAAAAAGAACGCCGCGGTGATTACCTCGGTAAAACTGTTCAAGTGATTCCTCACATAACAGATGAAATAAAGGACCGCATTCAATTGGTTGCAAAAAATGGTAAATACGATATCGTCATAACCGAGATCGGTGGAACTGTTGGTGACATTGAATCTTTGCCATATGTTGAAGCTGTCCGTCAAATGATGTGGGAATTCGAGAACGACTGCGTTGTCGTTCACTTAACTTTGGTGCCCTATTTAGCAGCCGCTGGTGAATTAAAAACAAAACCGACACAACATTCTGTCAAGCAGTTATTGGAACTAGGTGTTCAGCCAGATGTTTTATGTTGTCGTACGGAACATGAGTTAGATTTTGGACTTCGTCAAAAAATTGCGAAGTTCTGTAATGTTTCTGTTAATGCAGTAATTGAAGCACGTGATGCTTCCTCCATATATGACGTTCCAATTTTGATGCATTCAGAAGAATTGGATAATGTTGTGCTAGATAAACTAGGTCTTTCCAAGAAAGCAAAACCAAATTTAGACAATTGGAAGTCGTTCTTAGAGCGTTTGAAAAATCCAAAACACGAAGTAAATCTCGGATTGGTTGGGAAATATGTTGAGTTGAAAGACTCGTATAAGTCCATCAGTGAAGCATTTATTCACGCTGGCGTTTCCAACGAAACAAAAGTAAATGTGAAATGGATTCATTCAGAGGAGTTAACGCCTGAAAACATTTCCACAGAACTTTCGAATTTGGACGGAATACTTGTTGCTCCCGGCTTTGGATCACGTGGAATTGAAGGGAAAATTGAAGCCGTTCGACATGCTAGAGAAAACAACATTCCATTCTTAGGAATTTGTTTAGGCATGCAATGTGCCGTCATTGAATTTGCACGAAATGTATTGAATTTAAGTGATGCTCATTCAACAGAAATGTCCGAAAAGACCAATGCGCCTGTGATTTCCATGATGGAAGAGCAAAAGAAAATCTCCAACATGGGTGGCACGATGCGTCTTGGTGCTTACCAGTGTGAGTTAAAACCAAAGTCAAATGCATACATGGCTTACAACACCAACAAAATTTCAGAGCGTCACCGTCACCGTTATGAATTTAACAACGACTATTTAACAGCGTACGAATCAGCTGGAATGACCGCAACTGGGAAAAATCCAGATACAGGATTGGTGGAAATCGTTGAAATCCCCACTCACCCTTGGTTTGTAGGTGTTCAATTCCACCCTGAATATAAAAGTACAGTGGCTCAGCCCCACCCTATTTTCGTTGCTTTCGTAAAAGCAGCATTGACCAATAAAAAGTAAAAGAAAGAATATGGATCGTAATTCGGTAACCGGACTAGTATTAATTGGATTAATCCTGACGGTTTTTTCCATCATGAATCAGCCATCGGCAGAGGACTACAAGAAAAAAGCAAAGGCAAAGACAACTAAAGTAGTTGACAAACCTGCAGGCAAGGCAAAAGGCAATTCAAGC